>CAMVIL010000022.1 GCA_947167535.1 uncultured Ruminococcus sp.
AGCGTCTGAGGGAGTTTGTCCTCGTCCGTGATGGTATCAATGAACTTACCGATCATGGAGTGCTCGGAAGTACCGATGAGGTAGAGATCCTCGCCCTCGATCTTGTACATCATATTCTCCATCTCGGCGAAGCTCATAACGCCGGTCACGACCTCAGAGCGGATCATGAAAGGCGGCACGTAGTAGGTAAAGCCGCGGTCGATCATGAAATCTCTCGCGTAGGAAAGGATAGCCGAATGCAGTCTTGCAATGTCGCCGCGCAGATAGTAGAAGCCGTTGCCGCTGGTCTTTCTTGCGGCGTCGAGGTCGATACCGTTGAGCGCCTCCATGATATCAACATGGTAGGGGACCTCAAAGTCGGGGACTACCGGCTCGCCGAAACGCTCGCGCTCGACGTTCTCGCTGTCGTCCTTGCCGATAGGCACGTCGTCGCCGATAAGCTGAGGAATGACCATCATTCTCTTCTTGATCTCGCCTTCCAGCTCAGCCTCCTTGGCTGCCAGCTCTTCCAGCTCGGCGCCGTACTGCTTTACCTCTTCCTTGACCTTCTCGGCCTCTTCCTTCTGACCCTTGGCCATCAGTCCGCCGATCTGCTTGGACATAGTGTTGCGCTTAGCTCTCAGCTCGTCAGCGCGGGTCTTTGCGGCGCGGAAGTCCTTGTCCATCTGAACGACTTCGTCAACCAGCGGAAGCTTGTCGTCCTGAAATTTCTTCCTGATATTTTCCTTTACCTTCTCGGGGTCGGTTCTTAAAAGTTTAATGTCTAACATAATTTTTTACTCCTTTTATAGAATTGTTCCACGTGGAACATTTTTTACAGCTTGTCCGAAAGTCTGCCGATCAGCTCTTTCAGTTCTTCTTCGGTCTTGAAATCGAAGCGGAGCGAATAGCCCTTCTTTTCCTTGTTCACGCTGGCGTTCAGACCGTATTCCGATTTAAACTGCTGCTGAGTCGTGATGGAGAACTTTGTGAACTCGTCATTTTTCAGACTTCTCGGCTGCTCCTTCGGCTTTGCGGGCTTCTCGGTCTTTGCATTAGCAGCAATGAGTTTTTCCAGTTCCCTGACCGAAAGACCCTTCTTCGCTTCGAGGGCAAAGCCGTAGATCTTCTGGAAATCGTCTACTCCGCAGAGCACCTTTCCGTGGCCGACGCTTATCTCCCCTGCCGAGATCATCTGCTGGACCTCCTGCGGGAGCGAGAGCAGTCTTATCAGATTTGCGATCTGCGAACGCGACTTGCCGACAGACCCTGCCACCATATCCTGTGTCATGTCGAACTCTATCATCAAGCGGCTGTATGCTGCCGCCTCTTCGATGGGGTCGAGATCCTCGCGCTGGATATTTTCTATCAGCGAGATCTGAGCCGCCTCGATGTCGGACAGCTCCTTGATTATGACGGGAGCTTCGGTGAGCCCTGCCTTTCGCGCAGCCCTCCAGCGGCGCTCGCCTGCGACGATCTGATAGCTGCCGTTTGCCATCGGACGGACGAGTATCGGCTGCAAAATACCGTGCTCGCGGATATTGTCGGACAGCTCCTCCAGCTTTTTCTCGTCGAAGTTGGTTCTGGGCTGATCGGGGTCGGGCTCGATCAGCGACAGGCGCAGAGTCGAAGTATTTTCCGCGCTCCCGCCCTCCGACTCTTCGTGGAAATTATCCTCAAAGAGCACGTCGAGACCGTTTTTCATTCTGTCCTTCTTTGCCATTCCATCACTTCCTTCTGTTCTTTTTTATCATTTCCTTTGCAAGAGCCTCGTAAGCCCTGCTGCCCTTGCATTTTTTATCGTAATAGATGACCGGCATACCGAAGCTGGGCGCCTCCGACAGCGCGACGTTTCTCGGTATCACCGTCTCGAAGACCTCGCTGTCGAAGTACTTCTTGACCTCCTTGACGATCTGGCCCGTGACCTTGTAACGGTCGACGTACATGGTGAAGAGTATGCCTTCGATCTTAAGCCCCTCGTTAAAAGTCTTGCGGACGCGCTTCACAGTGTTGTAAAGCTCGGTCAGACCCTCAAGAGAGAGGAACTCGCACTGTATCGGGATGATGACCGAGTCCGCCGCCGCGAGGGCGTTGATGGTGAGCATATCCAGCGTAGGCGGGCAGTCGATAAATATGTAGTCGTAGAAGTCGCGGGCTTCCTTGAGAGCCTCGCGGAGCTTTCCCGCCTTGTCCTTCATATCCAGCAGCATAGCCGAAGCACCCGACAGCCGCTGGGTCGTAGGTATCAGGCTGACGCCGCGGTACTCGGTAGCCACCACCGCCTCAAACGCGGTACACTCGCCCATTATTAGTTCAAACACAGTATTGCGGACGCTTTTCTTGCGCACGCCGAGACTGGTAGTCGAGTTGCCCTGCGGGTCGAAATCGACGATCAGCACCTTATTTCCCCGCTGCCCGAAAACGGCAGCCAGATTCACAACGGTAGTTGACTTACCCACGCCGCCCTTCTGATTTGAAACGGCAATGACCTTGCCCAAACGATACACCTCTCTCCGATGTTCCACGTGGAACAATTAAATTCTCTGCGCCGTCGGCTCTCTGCCAATGCGCGCTCTACCTTATATTATACATCATTTTTTTGCGTTTGAAAAGCCCTTTTTGCAGATTTTTTGATAATTTTTTCCCGAAAAGTGCGATATAATATATCCAGCAACAGATTGGAGTGATCAGAATGCAGTTTTGCGTACCATTTTTGCAGCAGGCGGGGTGCAATCAGCGGCTGACGGAGGTGGATATCCGTGACATCAGCCCGTCGGGATTCCAGCCGCGTCGGGAGGTTTCCGACAGCGAGCTGTCTGCACTGAGCAAGAGCATCGCAGGGTGCGGAGTCCTGCAGCCGCCGCTGGTGCGTCGAACCGACGCGGGGTACGAGCTTATCTGTGGGGAGCGGCGGGTGCGTGCGGCGGCACTGGCGGGGCTGACGTCTGTCCCGTGCGTAGTCTTAAGACTGGACGACCGTCAGGCGGCGATGGCGGCACTGACGGAGAATCTCCAGCGGCGCGACCTCAACTGCTTCGAGCTGGCGGAAGCCTACCGTGAGATACTCAGCCGTTTTGGCATAACGCAGAGCTCCCTTGCGGTAATGCTGGGACTGTCGCAGCCTGCCATCGGCAACAAGCTTCGGCTGCTCGCTCTCGACCCCGAGCTCAGAGACAAGCTGGTAGAGCATGGTCTCAGCGAGCGCCACGCTCGTGCGTTACTGACCGCCGACCCCGATGACCGTCCCGAGCTTCTCGAGGCTGCGATATCTGAGCAGCTGACAGCCGAGGCTTTTGAGAAGCTCATCGCCGAGCGAAAGCAGGAGCAGAAGCGGCGGCGGAGCTACAAGCGGCGGGCGGCGGTGTTTTCCGACGTTCGGCTTTTTGTTAACACCATCGAGCGGGCAGTGGAGGTCATGCGGCTGGCAGGGGTCACGGCAGAGATGGAGAAGAGCGAGTCGGACGGGTACATAGAGTACGTTATCCGCATACCCGACAAGTCCACGCCGAAGGATGCAGAATAAAAGAACAGCTTTTACATATGCCGCGTCTCAGAATCAGCAAAGGTCTCGTATAAGCGATGCGCAGCAGAGCGATAACGCGGACTAATAAAATGTTCCACGTGGAACATTTTATTTTGTCGAAATGAAGTTATCCGGAAATCGGCAATAATTAAAGGGGTCCTCGTTTGATGGTGAGAACCCCTTTTTTAGTTTTTGATTGTCTTCGGCGGAGTGTTTAATCCTCGTCAGAGATGGTTTCCTGCTCTGCCTTGGCTTCTTCGGCTTCCAGCTTCTTTGCTTCCTCCTCCGAGATATCCTCGGCGGTGGAGTTGTCTACCTGCTGGACTTCAGCCGACTCGTCATGCTCGGCTCTCGTGAAGGCAACGACCTTGTTGTCGCCGTTCAGCTTCATCAGACGAACTCCTCTTGCGTATCTGCCCATCTGACGGATATCCGCAGCTCTCAGCCTTATGATTACACCGTCCGACGAGATCATGATGATGTCGTCCTCTTCGTCGATGACCTTTATGCCGCAGACGTAGTTGTCGTTGCAGCGATAGTTCTTCAGACCGTAGCCGCCGCGGCGCTGGACTCTGTAAGTGTCCAGACTCGACTTTCTTCCCAAACCGTCCTCGGTGACAGTCAGTACCGAAGCACCCTCGCGGACTCTTGCCATCGAGATTACCTCGTCGTTGTCGCGCAGCTTGATGACCTTAACGCCGTGAGCGCTTCTCGACATGATCCTGATGTCGGTCTCCTCGACGCGGATCGCATTGCCGTTCTTGGTGGCGACTATCAGCTGATTGCTGCCGTCGGTCATTCTTACACCCGCGATCTCGTCGCCCTCGTCTATGCCGATTGCGATCAGACCCGCGCGGCGGACGTTCTTATATGCGGTGAGGGGAGTGCGCTTGATCTTGCCGTTCTTGGTGCAGATAACGATGTACTTGCCTTCCTCGAAATCGACGGTGCGTATCATCGCGGCGATCTGCTCGCCCTCGCGCAGCTGGAGAACGTTTATGATATTGGTGCCCTTTGAAGCCTTGGAGCCCTCGGGCAGCTCGTAGCACTTGAGCTTGTACATGATACCCTGATTGGAGATGAACAGCAGGTTGTCGTGAGAAGAACATATGTACATCTCTTCCACGAAGTCGTCCTCGCGCTGTTTCATGCCGCTGACGCCTCTGCCTCCGCGGTTCTGCGACTTATATACAGACAGTGGCATACGCTTGATGTAGCCGCCATTGGTGTAGGTGACCACGTTCTCCTCAACGGGGATAAGGTCTTCCACGTCAACCTCGCCCGAGACATTCTCGATGCGGGTACGTCTTGCGTCGCCGAATTTATTTCTGATCTCGCCCACCTCGTCCAGCATGATCTGGAGAATGCGGTCGTAGTTTGCAAGGATATCCTCGAGGTCTGCGATCCTCTCTTCCAGCTCTGCCAGTTCGTCGAATATCTTCTGCTGTTCGAGACCTGTCAGTCTGCCGAGGGTCATCTGAGCGATATGATCCGCCTGAATATCCGAAAGACCGAATCTCTCATGGAGTCTCTGCTTAGCTTCGGGAATGCTCTTTGAGGTCTTCATGATCTCGATGACCTCGTCGATATTGTCAAGGGCGATCTTGAGACCCTGAAGGATATGCTCGCGCTCTTTCGCCTTCTTGAGGTCGAACTTGGTGCGGCGGGTGATGACCTCAGCCTGGAAGTCGATGTAATGCTCGAGCATCTGCTTGAGGGTAAGAGTCTTCGGCACGCCGTCCACCAGAGCAAGCATAATAACGCCGACTGTATCCTGAAGCTGAGTATAGCTGTAAAGCTTATTGAGCACCAGCTGAGGGATAGCGTCCTTTTTCAGCTCGATAACGATTCTGATACCCTCTTTGAGGTTAGACTCATCGCGGAGATCGTGAATGCCTTCTATACGCTTATCCTTATGCAGCTGAGCGATATTCTCGATCAGGTTGCGCTTGTTGACCATGTAGGGTATCTCGTGGATAATGATGCACTGTCTGCCCTTGATCTCGGTGATCTCGGCGTCGCCGCGGAGGGTTATCTTGCCTCTGCCGGTGCCGTAGGCAGCTCTGATACCCGATCTGCCCATGATGATGCCGCCGGTCGGGAAGTCAGGTCCCTTGATGCACTGCATGAGCTCGTCGAGGGTGCAGTCGGGATTCTCGACGATAAGCTTCATAGCGTCGATGACCTCGCCCAGATTGTGAGGCGGGATATTTGTAGCCATACCTACTGCGATACCGTTGGAGCCGTTCACCAGCAGGTGAGGGAATCTCGAAGGCAGTACAGCAGGCTCTTTCAGTCTGTCATCGTAGTTGGGCACGAAGTCCACGGTATCCTTGTTGATATCGGTGAGCATATACATGGACATCTTAGCCATCTTAGCCTCGGTATAACGGTAAGCCGCTGCGGGGTCGCCGTCGACAGTACCGAAGTTACCCTGACCGTCCACCATAGGATATCTCAGCGAGAAGGACTGTGCCATACGCACCAGCGCGTCGTATACGGAAGCGTCACCGTGAGGGTGATACTTACCCAGCACCGAACCTACGGTGTCGGCGCACTTACGGTATGCCTTTTCGGGGTACAGACCGTTTTCGTACATGGTATAGAGTATACGTCTGTGTACGGGCTTGAGTCCGTCGCGTACATCAGGCAGTGCGCGGGAGCATATTACCGACATCGAATACTGAAGGAAGGACTCCTTCATCATCTTTTCGATATCGACCTCTATAAGATTGGTATTATCCTGATAATCGTCAGAAACTATTTCGGGGTTTTCATTGATCTCATTGCTCATAAGCTAAATCTCACCTTCATTATATTTACATAAGCATTACTGCTCGGTAACTTCTTCGGTCTTTTCCTCAGGTTCTTCTTCGGGAGTATCCTGTTCTGTCTGCTGTTCCTCAGGCTCTGACTCGGGTTCCGGAGCGGGAACTGCGGGCGGGGGAGTCTCTTCCTCGTCCTCATCTTTAAGAGTCGGGAACTCTTCCTCATCCTCGGGGGATTCTATGACGCGTTTTTCAAAGACATAGAAGTCATCGCCGAGAATATTCTTGAGGTGTGTGGTGAACACTTCATTCTCCCGCGAGGTCATCGACTCCTTGGGAACGACGTATATATAATCCTTGCGGAACACGAGGATATAGATATCATCATAATCGAGCAGTCTCAGGTCGATATCCTCAAACCTTATGACGACAGGCGGATAATTGAATATCTTATCGTCTACCTTCTCGCTCGCCTCTATGAGGATCCTCGAATTATGGAACGACAGCTTGTAGCTGTCATTTCTGACGTCCTGTGCGGCGTTCAGGGCTTCTCTCTTGGCGCTCCAGGTATTTATCCATCTGAAAGCTATCATGACCAGCGCTATCAGCAGAAGCAGATAGCTGACGTAGCCCTGCGGCGCCATGAGTATAGCTATCAGGAACACAAGGCAGAAGGTTCCCATTATCAGAGTGAATTTCACGTTGCTCTTTTTGACGAACTCATTATAGAAGAGCATATATCCCTCGGAGACCTGTTCGGGCGTTAGCATATACATGACCCTGAACAGCATCTTGTCACCGCGGGGATCGGCGGGCTTGTGTTTTTTCTTGCCGAACAGCAGCTGATCCGATTCTATGTCGTCATACTGCACGGCGTCGGTGTCGGTCACGACGGCTTCACCGTCGGGCTTGTCGCCGAAGAACATATCCCTTATGGTATCGGGATTGAGAGTATCAGAGTTCTTGATCCTCTTGCCTACCTTTTTGATACCCTTCTTTGCAGCACCTGCCGCGACGTCGAGCTTTTCCTGAGCTATCCTCGTCACCGATATCTCGGGTTCGGGGATCTCCTCCGGTTCAGGCTCGGGCTCGGGTTCAGGTTTCTTCTGAGGTTCTGGCTCTGTCCTTTTCCTTCTGGTAACACTGCTCAGACCCGCCTCGGACATTATCTCATCGAAAATGCTGTTGACGGTATCCTCGTTATACCTGTACTTTTTCTCACCGGCCGCCTCATGAGGCGGCGTCTCTTCCCCTTTTTCTTCGGATAACGGGAAGATATTCTTTTGTTCGTCCATCTTATCATTATCCTTTCGGGGGATGGTGCGGTCTTATACGTCGAGGTCTGTCGCGTACTGGGCGTTCTTTTCAATGAACATACGTCTCGGTTCAACCTTGTCGCCCATCAGTATCGTGAAGGCTTCGTCCGCCTTCTGTGCGTCCTCTACGTTTATTCTTATCATAGTGCGCTTTCTGGGATCGAGAGTAGTCTCTCTCAGCTGCTCAGGGTTCATCTCACCAAGACCCTTGTAACGCTGAATGTCCACCTTGTTGGCGGAATTGCCGTTGGAAAGCTCGCTGACGTACCTGTCGCGCTCCTCGTCGGTGAAGGCGTATCTCGTCTGCTTGCCGCGCCATACCTTGTAGAGAGGCGGCTGTGCGCAGTATACGTGACCCTCTTCTATAAGGGGACGCATATAGCGGAAGAAGAATGTCAGCAGCAGCGTGCGAATGTGCGAGCCGTCAACATCGGCATCGGCCATGATTATTACCTTGCCGTAGCGGAGCTTGGTCAGGTCGAAGTCCTCGCCTATCGAAGTACCCAGCGCGGTAACTACGGGCATCAGCTTGTTGTTGCCGTATACCTTGTCGATGCGCACCTTCTCAACGTTGAGCATCTTGCCCCAGAGGGGGAGTATCGCCTGAAACTTTCTGTCTCTGCCTTCCTTGGCGGAGCCGCCCGCCGAGTCTCCCTCGACGATGAACAGCTCGGTGATGGTATTATCGCGCTCGGAGCAGTCTGCAAGCTTGCCGGGCAGACTGGAGGACTCCAGCGCCGACTTGCGCTTTCTTGCGAGGTCGCGGGCGTTCTTTGCCGCCTCGCGGGCTCTCTGCGCCGCCTTGGACTTTTCAAAGATAAGCGACGACACATCGGGATGCTCATCGAGGAAGTCCATCAGCTTATCGTAAACTATCTGCTCGACGAAGGGCTTGACCTCAGGATTGCCGAGACGACCCTTTGTCTGACCCTCGAACTCGCAGTTGGGGAGCTTGACCGAGATTATCGCGGTCAGACCCTCTCTCACGTCGTCGCCTGTAAGCTTGCTGCCGTCCTTGAGCAGACCGAACTTCGTGCCGTACTCATTGATGACCTTAGTGAGCATATTCTTGAATCCGGTCTCATGAGTACCGCCGTCGGGGGTATGTATATTATTTGCAAACGACAGAATGAAGTCGTTATAATCGGTATTATACTGGAGCGCGATCTCGGCGAACATCTCATCGTTCTCGCCGGTCTCCTTATTGGGTATCTCCTTCTTGCCCTGAACGTAAATGATATCGGGGAAGAGGGGAGTCGAGGACTTTGACTTGTGGATATAATCAACGAACTCTCTGATACCGCCCTCATAGTGGAGAGTCTCGCCTACGATGTTATCCTCATCGCGGCGGTCGGTAAAGATAATCTTGAGACCCGCATTAAGGAAAGCCTGCTCGCGGAGTCTGCGGAGAAGAGTCTCGTACTCATAAACGGTAGTCTCGGTGAAGATCTCGGGATCGGCCTTGAATACTACCTGAGTACCTGTCTTATCGGTATCACCGATTATCTTCATCTCTTCGGAGTACTTACCGCGTTCAAAACGCTGGAAGTGGATATGCTCGCCGTCGTGAACGGTAAGCTCGAGGTATTCCGAGAGAGCGTTAACTACAGAAGCGCCAACGCCGTGGAGACCGCCTGCGACCTTGTATCCGCCGCCGCCGCCGAATTTACCGCCGGCGTGGAGAATAGTATAAACAACAGTCGCCGCGGAGATACCCTCCTTGGGGTGTATACCCGTGGGGATACCGCGTCCGTTATCGATGACCCTGATAACATTATCGGGAAGGATATCGACGATTATCTCGGTGCAGTAACCTGCGAGCGCCTCATCGATAGCGTTATCGACGATCTCATACACCAGATGATGGAGACCCTTAGGGCCTGTGGAACCGATATACATACCGGGGCGCACACGTACAGGTGTAAGACCCTCAAGCACCTCGATCTGTTCGGCGCCGTAATCCTGTGCGGCGTCTACCTTACCGATCTCCTCGGTACTGATCTCTGCCTCTTGATTTGCGGCGTTTTTCAACTCTTCGCTCATTTATAAAAACCTCCGTGATTTCGCCCTTTTTCGGGCTGTTGCGGTTCAAATTTACCTCTTTATAATATAGTATAAAATCTACCTTATAATTATAGCATAATAATGTTAATATTATATGTACAAACCAAAAAATAACACTACATAAGTGTAGAAAAAATGTAGTAAAAAAGGCTGTTTTGACCTGCTTCTGAAACATCGGAAAGAGCAGGGCAGAAAGGTTGACTTAGCTAAAAATTTCTGCTATAATCTATTCAAACAAAACCACGGAAAAGGGGTCGAAAAATATGGATCTCAGGTTTGCAACAACTGATGATATTGAGCTGCTCATGGACATTCGGCTGGAGATGCTAAGGGAGGTCAACGGGCTTTCAGAAGATGATGAGTTTTCAATAGTGCTTGTTGAAAAAAGCAGA
>CAMVIL010000023.1 GCA_947167535.1 uncultured Ruminococcus sp.
AATGCTCTGAAACGCCTCCCACCAGGTCTCGGGATCCTGCTCCCGGAGCCCGCCCCACACCTGCATTGCGAGGTTGGTCTTGCCGCAGGCAGAGGGGAAAGCAGCGGTGATGTACTTAACTTCACCGTTGGGCTTCTGGAGACCGAGGATAAGCATATGCTCAGCCATCCAGCCCTCATTCTTGCCCTGGAAGGAAGCGATTCTCAGAGCGAAGCACTTCTTGCCCAGCAGAACGTTACCGCCGTAAGCGGAGTTGATGGAGCAGATGGTGTTTCTCTCGGGGAACTGTACGATGTATCTCTTCTCAGGATCAACGTCAGCCTTGGAGTGCAGACCGCGAACGAAGTCATCAGAGGTATCGCCGAGGTTCTCGAAAGCTCTGGTACCAACACGGGTCATGATGTCCATGTTCAGTACAACGTAGATAGAGTCGGTAAGCTCAACGCCGACCTTTGCAAGAGGAGAACCGATAGGACCCATGGAGTAGGGGATTACATACATAGTTCTGCCCTGCATAACGCCGTCATACATAGGCTCGAGCATTGCCCACATCTCATTGGGATCCATCCAGTTGTTGGTAGGACCTGCGTCCTCTTCCTTATTGGAGCAGATGAAGGTTCTGTCCTCAACACGAGCAACGTCGTTGGGCTGAGTTCTGTGATACAGACAGCCGGGATACTCGTCCTGATTCATCTTTACCATCTCGCCGGTAGCGAGTGCTTCCTGTCTCAGAGCCTCAAGCTGCTCATCGCTGCCGTCGATCCAGACTACCTTCTCAGGCTTTGTCAGAGCGATCATCTCATCGACCCAAGCGTTTACGTTAGGGTTCTTTGTTAAACTTGCCATAAAACAAATTTCTCCTTTCAAGAAATACACCGTTTTGCAGGACGCGGCGTTCTGACTTGCAAGATCGCGTTCTGTTTGCGGTTGGTTAGCATTTGGAAACCTTTCCTTCCGAAAAAATATCCATACAAGTTTATTATACTATATTTTGCGCTGATTGTCAACTGTATTTTTACGCTAAATTTACTACTAGTTTTGATTGGTTTTTGCTATCTCTTGCCCTAAAAAATGCAATATGGGGGCGGTGGTCTTTTGCTAGGGGCATATTTAGGCGTGGGTTTCCCGAAAATCGCTTTGCTCTTTCGGGAAATCAAAATCGGCATAAAAATGGCGGGTTCTTGGTCGTTGGACTTGAACCCGCCTTTGGGTGGCTTACTTTTTGTTTTTGAGGGTGCCGATTTTGGTTGCGCCTTCGGCGCAATTGGGGACTCTGTCCCCAAACCCTTGCTTAGGGCTCCTCGCCCTAAGAACCTCGCCAATGGGACCCTTTAAAAAGGGTCTCCCTTGGAACCCCCCTAAACTTGCTTTGGGGAAATACCTGCTTTTTCTGCGTTGGTGCGTTACATTAAACCGCTGATAGCGTCGCCGAGACCGTCTTCGTCCAGCGCTCTCGATATCAGCATCGCGTTGAATACGTTGCCGAAACGCTCGTCCAGCGGGATATCCGTCTGCTCGCCCGACTTCATATCCTTCAGCGTCGCCTTGCCTGCTTCCAGCTCACTGTCGCCGATCACTACCGAGAACTTCGCATTCAGCTTGTCGGCGTACTTCATCTGCGCACGCACGCTCCTGCCGACTACGTCGCATTCGGCTCTCACGCCTTCGGTGCGCAGAGCACGGCAGATCTGCATAGCCTTGACAGCCGCCGCGTCGCCCATCGAGCCGATGTAGATGTCGCAGGTCTCTTCTTCTGCGAACTCCACGCCCTGATTTTCCATGGTGAGGATAAGTCTTTCAAGACCCATGCCGAAGCCCAGTGCGGGGCAGGGCTTGTCGCTGAGGGTCTCGATCAGACCGTCGTAGCGTCCGCCGCCGCAGACGGTTCCCTGAGAACCGATAT
The DNA here is from genome assembly GCA_947167535.1 of uncultured Ruminococcus sp. Lineage (GTDB taxonomy): Bacteria > Bacillota > Clostridia > Oscillospirales > Ruminococcaceae > YE71. The sequence continues at coordinate 1,904 of CAMVIL010000023.1, forward strand.
CCTCGGACACGAACTCGAAGACCGTCTTGGTGTAGTAGTCAAGTCCGCGGACGATGCGGGGATTGATCTTATAGTCTATATCCATCGCGGTGAGGTAGCTCTGGAGAGTCTCGAAGTGTTCGCGGCATTCGTCGCAGAGGTGATCGAGGATAGAGGGAGCGTCCTTTGCGATCTCAGAGCAGATCTCGCTCTTGCAGTCGAGGAGTCTGAGGGGATTCTTTTCCAGTCTGGTGTGGCAGGTGTCGCACATCTTGTCAATGTGGGGAGCGAAGTAATCGCGGAGCGCCTGCTGATACTTTGCCCTGCACTCGGGACAGCCGATGGAGTTGATATTCAGCTTGATATTGCGCAGTCCTGCGGCATCGAGGATAGACTTTGCGAGGGAGATGACCTCGGCGTCGGCGCGGGGGTCTTTGGTGCCTGCCATCTCAACGCCGAACTGGTGGAATTCTCTGAGTCTGCCCGCCTGAGGCTTTTCGTGTCTGAAGCAGGAAAGCACGTAGAACAGCTTCTGGGGGAGGCCGTCATTGAGCAGGCCGTTCTCGACCAGAGCGCGGATAGTACCTGCGGTGCCTTCGGGGCGGAGAGTATAGCCTTCGTCGCCTGTTGCGGTGACCGAGTACATTTCCTTCTGCACGACATCGGTAGTATCGCCCACCGAGCGCACGAACAGCGAGGTGCTCTCAAAGGTAGGTATACGGATCTCCTTGAAGCCGTAAGCCTCGGCGTGAGACTTAACGAGTGCCTCGACGGTATTCCACTTATACATCTGCGAAGGCACGACGTCCTTTGTGCCGTTAGGCTTTTGTATTTTAATGTTTGCCATATTCAACTTCCTCTCGTAAATGATGATACATAATAAGTATATCACGAACCCGCGCTGATGTTGTAAATAATCGGTGAATTTTATCTGCAAAACAAAAGGCAGTTCCGAAGAACTGCCTTAAACGTTTTCTGAATTGCGGCTGCTATTATTCCATGTAAGTGTTCCACTTACAGCCGCTTTTCTTGGCGTAATCCCAAGAAACGGGTCTGGGATACTGCCCTACGATGTTATCCCCGCCTGCTACGAAGGTACCTCTCGACCAGTGAACAAAATACAGATCCTTCAAGCCTGAGGTGGTAGTTGTGCTTCCGACGTAAACTACACCGGAATCTATACCGTTCTGTTCAAGAGTATCGTGTATCTCCAGCTGAAGAGCGTCCATAGTCAGCTCGGGAGGTACGCGGCAGTCAACATCCTTATCGCAGTAATCAGTTACGAGCTGTGTTCTGCTTATACCTTGTATCTCTTTCTCGATGAAAAACGCACTTACGGCGTTGTATGCGGTTTTCGCGTTTCCGTTTGCGGTCTTAAGTCTTGCTTTTCTTACATAGGTGAGCATACTCGGTACAAGTATTGCAGCAAGCACGCCGACGATCGCTACAACAACTACCAGCTCGACCAGTGTAAACCCTTTGTGGCTTCTCATAAAAATACCCCCTCTTGATATTTCGTCAAAAGCCAATTGTTTCCCCTTGACCGACCATACGTCAGTCTATCATAATTCAAGTATATTATATCATAAGGATAAAGTAAAGTCAATAGATTTTCGGGGATATCAAACACTGTTAGATAAGTTCATAGCAATACACAATTTGCCAAATACTGAGGAAAGACTTTTTTGTAGGATAAATCATAAAAATTTCGGGAGCAGAGGCTCTACTCCCGAAATTTCGGATTATCCGCAATTTTTTTCGTAAATTATCCGCAGTCCTTTGAGCAGCAAAGTCTCGTCGAGAGTGATTTTTCTGCGACAATACGGCGCTATTACGCCAGCGAGTCCGCCCGTCGCGATGACGGTGCATTTCTCGCCCAGCTCGTCCTCGATGCGTTCGGTTATGCCGTCGATGCTGGAAGCGGTGGAATTGAGGATACCGCTCTTCATGCAGTCGATGGTGTTGGTGCCGATAAGCTTCCGCGGCGGGGTAAGGCTTATCCTCGGCAGCTGCGAGGTGCGGCTGGTGAGGGAATCGAGGGAGACGCGCAGTCCGGGGATTATCATTCCGCCGAGGAAGTTGCGCTCGGAGTCGATGACCGACACGGTAGTCGCCGTACCCATATCGACGAGTATCAGCGGGGGCGTATACAGATTGACTGCCGCAACGGCGTCTGCGACTCTGTCGCTGCCGAGCTGTGCGGGGTCATCGAGCATTATCTTGAGTCCCGTCTTTATTCCGGGGCCGACGGTAAGCACTCTGCCGCAGCCGAGGCGTTCCATCGCGGCCTTGACGGTATCTGTAAGAGGCGGCACCACGGAAGAGATTATCCCGCCGGTGATATGCTCGCCCGCGAGGCCGTTGAGCTCTAAGATATTCTTTATCATCACGGTGTATTCCATTTGTGTGGACTGATGATTGGTCGAGAGGCGTTCGACGAATTTGATATCGTTCTTATCGAAGCAGCCAATGACGATATTGGAGTTGCCGATATCTACTGCAAGTATCATTTCAAGTCCTCCAGAAGTCCGTGCTGTTCATAGCGGGCTACCCTTACCGCGCGGTTGTTCTCATCGACGAACACGACGGTAGGCTTGAACTCTCTGAGTTCTTCGGGGGTGACGTCGGCGTAAGCCATGATTATCACCATATCGCCGCGCTGACCCGAGCGTGCTGCGGCGCCGTTCAAGCAGATAGTACCGCTGCCGCGTTCGCCCGCGATAACGTAGGTCTCGATCCTGCTGCCGCTGTTGACGTTGACGATATGAACGTGTTCATACTCATACAGACCCGCAGCTTCCATAAGGTCTTCGTCTATGGTCACCGAGCCGATGTAATTGAGCTCGGCCTGAGTAACGGTAACGCGGTGAAGTTTACTTTTCAGTACAGAAATATTCAAATCAAACGTCCTCCGTGAAGAAATTATCTATCAGTCTTGTCTTGCCGATGTACACTGCGATAGCGCAGAGAGCGGGGCGGTCAAGGGCAGGTATCTGCTGCATGGTGGCGGCGTCTACCAGCTTTACGTAATCTATCTTGGCCAGCGGCTCCGACTCGATGAGCTTTGTCATCTCGCCTGTGATCTTTGAAGCGTCGGTCTCGCCGTCTTTGACAAGCTGCATACCGAGTCTGATGGACTTGGAGAGGATAAGTGCCGCCTGTCTTTCGTCGGCGCTGAGGTAGGTATTTCTGGAGCTCTTGGCGAGGCCGTCATCCTCGCGGATTATCGGGCAGCCGATTATTTCAAGGGGCATATTGAGGTCGTCCACCATATGTCTGATAACAGCGAGCTGCTGGGCGTCCTTTTTGCCGAAGTAAGCTCTGTCGGGGGTGACGATATTGAACAGCTTGGAAACTACGGTGCAGACGCCGCGGAAGTGCACGGGTCTTGAAAGACCGCAGAGCTCCTGAGTCAGGACGGTCATATCCACGAAGGAGCTGAAGCCCTCGTGATACATTTCGCTGGGTTCGGGGTTGAATATCAGGTCGCCGCCGTGAGCCTCAACGAGTGCCGCGTCGTGGTCGAGGTCTCTGGGGTAGGTCTCAAGATCCTCGGTGGGACCGAACTGCATAGGATTAACAAAATCCGACACGACGGTGCGGTCGTTATCCCTGACGCTGGCGTCGATAAGGCTTGCGTGACCCTCGTGGAGGTAGCCCATGGTGGGCACCAGACCTACTGTCAGACCCTCGGCGCGCCATGCCTTGACCTGTTCGCGGACTTCTTCTATTGTCTTAACTATCTTCATAGCGTTATGCTCCTTACTTTAACTTCTCTATCACGTCATCATCTATCTTATACGTATGCTCCGCAGCGGGGAAAGTCCCTGCCTGCGTCTCTTCAATATACGCCTTGAAGCCCTCGCGCATCAGCGCTCCCGCTTCGGCAAATATCTTCACAAACTTCGCTGTGTGACCCGTGTTCAGCCCCAGCATATCCTGATATACCAGCACCTGACCGTCACATCCCGCACCAGCGCCGATGCCGATGGTCGGGATCGTCAGCTTCTTTGTAATTATGTCCGCAAGCTTTGCGGGTACGCATTCCAAAACCACCGCGCAGGCGCCCGCGTCCTGTATCTTCAGCGCGTCGTTGATGAGCTTCTGCGCCTTGTCGAGAGTCTTGCCCTGAACCTTGTAGCCGCCGAATGCGTTCACCGACTGGGGAGTCAGTCCCAGATGCGCCACCACGGGGATAGATGCGTCAACTATCGCGCGGATCTGCTCGCAGACCTCTGCGCCGCCTTCCAGCTTTACGGCATTCGCGCCGCCCTCTTTTACGAGGCGTCCCGCGTTTATCACCGCGTCGCGAACTCCCGTCTGGTAGGACATAAAGGGCATATCCGCCACCACGAAGGCGTTTTCCGCGCCCCGCGAAACTGCCGCGGTGTGGTGTATCATATCTTCCATCGTTACGGGCAGAGTGTTCTCATACCCGAGCATGACCATTCCCAGCGAATCACCGACCAGAATCGAATTCACGCCGCACTCGTCCTCGATGCGCGCTGTCGTGTAGTCATACGCGGTAAGCATCGTTATCTTCTCGCCCGATTGCTTCTGCGCCATAAGTGTAGCCGCTGTGTTTTTCATTGTCAGCACTCCTTTATAATAACGTTACGATCCCGCCATGTGCGGGTACCGTACACCCCTATTGTAGCACACAATTGTTAACAAGTCAACAGTTTATGCCCGAAAAAACACGAAAAAGCGGCTGTCCGTCAAGTTTTCGGACAGCCGCGTGAGCGTTATTTTATTTTCCGAGAAGCTCGTCTGTTATCTTGTTGCGTTCTTCAAGATCCATCTGACAGATCTGCTCGTAGGTGTAGCCTGCCGCCTTGACGTCATCTTCGGTGATGCCGCCCGCGACGTACAGCGAGAATTTCAGCTGTGTGACATCGCTTATCATGGCGTTTTCACCGACGTCCGACCATGTGCTGAGGTCGGGGAGCTCAACGCCCTTGCACTCCCAGCTCAGGCTGTCTATTTCGGTTATGGTCTTGCCGGATTCGCGTTCGGCGGTGAAGGTTTTAAGCTCGCCGTTTTTTTCGTCGAAAACGAAGGTGAATTTCTCTCCCTCTTCGTTCGAGTACACCTCAGTCACCTCGCCGTCCTTGACGTCAGAGCTTTCGAGCTTGTCGTCGTCGCCTATCTTTATGAAGGCGTTGCCGAAGCCGCCGCTCTGGTCCATCAGCTCATAGCATTCTACCGCAGGTACCAGCATATAGGTGCCGCCGTCTATCGTAATAAACTCGGTATACACGCCGTTGTCGTCCATCGAAACGCCGCCGTCGCCGTCGCGTCCCCACATATGGCACTTCATCTCTGCGGTATACTTATCTCCCGAGACGTGGGTGGTTATGTCATAGGTTCCCTGGTCCAGCTTGTCGCTGAACTGCTTGGCAAGGGTAATATCGGAAGCGGGCTTCTCCTTTTTCCCGAAGTCATTTTTCTCGCTGCCGTTGCCGCCGCAGCTGCAGAGCATAACTGCGGTAAGGGCGATAGAACACAATCTTTTTTTCATTTCATCGTTTCCTTTCACTTGGTTTTGTACATTATCTTTGTACGGATATCCTCGCTGTCAAAGCCCGACCTGAAGCCGTAATGCACTGCCAGCGGGTATACGAGCAGAGTCAGCGGATACACCCAGAGCAGGTGTACCGACATATTGGCGATATCCATATCCTTGACGAAGAGGGATATCAGTCCCCACAGCCCGAAGTTGAGCGCCTTGAAAGGCAGCACCGCCGAGCCTATTATCCCGAAGTAGGACATGAGAAGCATTATGTATGTTGCTGCCGCGGGGAGCATAGCCACAAGTCCCAGCAGCAGTCCGAAGCTTCGGCTGACATTGTCGCCGCGGACGTCGTTTTTTATGCGCGCCTTGCTGCCCTCTTTCAGACCGAAATCCGTAAGTACCATAGCGTAGGTCAGCAGACCCAGCCCGCCGAATATGGCGTAGCCCGCCTTTTTCAGCACCAGAGTCAGCGCCAGCAGCGACAGGAAAATAAACAGCCCGAAGAACTCGCACTCCAGCCATTTGAGCAGAGCCTTGATAACAGCTCCGCGTCTGTCGTAGCGTTCGTCCTCGGAGTAATCCGTCTGTGCCTGTTCGGTTTTCTTTTTCTCATCCGACATCCCATCCACCTCTTATCCTATCTGCGGACTAAAAAGAAAGGTATCGTCCCCCTGATTCAAGGGGACGATACCATTATAGCATATCTTTTATCAGATTGCAAGTGCCTTGGCGGCATCACTTCTTAGTAGTGACCTTCTTTGTTACCCAGGCGGAATAGCTCTTGAGTCCGGACGCCTTCTTGTATGCGCGTACTCTGAACTTATAAGAGGTGTTCTTCTTGAGACCTGTGATCTTGTAGCTTACGCTCTTTGCAGACTTCATAGTCTTGACGGTCACCCACTTCTTCTTGGAAGCGTCGTACTTCTGTACCTGATAGCCGGTGCAGGAGATCTTCTTCCAGGTGAGCTTTACAGAGGTAGTGGACTTGGACACCTTGAGTATCTTGGTGGCGTTGGGCTTGGTGAGAGCGAGCTGCTCGTCGGAGTAGCTGCCCCACTTCTTGGCGCTGCCCGACTGATTGTATGCGCGTACCTTATACTTGTAGAGGGTAGCGGTCTTGAGTCCGGTGTCCTTGTAGGTGAGGGAAGTAGTTGTTGCGATGGCAGTCCACTTGCTCTTGGCGTCGTCGTAGCGGTATACCTTGTAGCCGGTCGCGTTCTCGGCCTTGTTCCACTTGAGGGTAACAGCGGTAGTGCTTGCGGTGGCGGACTTGATCTTTACCTTGTCGGGCTTTACAGACTCGCCGATGATGTTGAAGGTAGTGCTTGCCGAGCCTGTGTAGTTGCCCTTGAGGGTAACGGTAACGGTAGCCTTGCCGGGATTGATGTTGTTCTTGTACTCAACGGTGTAGTAGCCCTTTGAGAGCACTTTGCCGTCGCCGTGGACCTTGATATCGGGAGTGATCTCACTGCCGGTGTATGCCTGATCTTCGATGGGGTCGATGGTGGGAGTGATCTTCTTGGGGTTTACGGTAATAGTGGTGGTAGCGGTAGCGGGACCGTAGCCCGGAGTCTCGAGAGCGGTCACTGTGATGGTGGCAGTGCCTACGCCCTTGATGGTCACCTTGCCGTTGTTGTCGGCAGTAGCCACGCCGAGGCTGGAGCTGGAGTAGCTGAGAGTGCTGCTGCCGCTGGACTTGGCATTAAGGTTGAAATCAGAGTCGCCGTAGGTCTTGGTGAAGCTCTTGGTCACGGTCACGCTCTGGGACTTCTTCTCAGCCCAGTTGTCATCGGGAGTAATGGTCTTGCCGGAAACGCCCATAGAATCCATGATAGCCTTGATGACCTTGGGGTCGATCCACTTGCCGTTGCGGCGGTTGAGATGTCTGTGATGTTCGCTCCAGCCGCTGGATGCGGTGGACGTAAACTCAGCGTTGTTATCCCACATTACGCAGGGGATATTGCTCTCCTTGGAAAGTCTGAAAGCTTCCGCAGCCCAGAGGGAGCGGTTGATCTCGTTCTGCTTATCGGTAATACCCATCTCGTCAATGATGATGGGGATACCGCTGTCAGCCAGAGCCTTATAGCTCTTGAAGGAATTCTGCAGTGCGCTCTTTGCGCTGTCGGAGAAGGTGATCGCCTTTGCGCTGGTATGATCGGTAGAGCTGCCGAGGCAGAGCTCATAGGGATCATAGCAGTGGATCGAGCGGAGTATCTTGCCGCTGCCGGCGGGGTCGCTGGGCATCGAAGCCAGCTTTGCGCCGTTGATGGAAGCTGCATATCCGGGGCAGATGATATACCTGTTGGCATTGTTGCCGCCCGAAGCGCGGATGATGTTTACTATCGACTGATTCATCGCATCGATAACAGCGACAGCGTCCTTAGCGTTAGCGTTGGGGCTGTTGGCGTCTATCCACCACTCATCGGAAGTGCCGCAGAGTCTGGGCTCATTGAGAGTCTCGAATATGAGTTTGTCGTCATAATTCTTATACTCTTCGGAGAGCTGTGTCCATACGGAATTTACGAACGTAAGGGAATCCTCCTTATGGCTGCTGTTGGGATAGAATCCCAGCTTGCTTGTAGCGGAAGGGGTGCCCAGATTATCATGATGGATATTTATGATAACGTGCAT
>CAMVIL010000024.1 GCA_947167535.1 uncultured Ruminococcus sp.
AGCGGCTCCGGAGATACTCCAAAGTACCCTTCGACGTGGAGTTCATCGTGATGGACCCCGGCTACAACGAGATCAACCGTAAGCGCATCGAGGACAACGCCGCGAAGCTGGAGATCCCCATAAAGATATTCGAGGTGGGCATCTTCGGCGCGGTAAAGAAGATAGCCGACAACCCCTGCTATATGTGCGCCCGCATGAGGCGGGGGCATCTCTACAAGATGGCGCAGGACTTGGGCTGCAACAAGATAGCGCTGGGTCACCATTTCGACGACGTCATCGAGACGATACTGATGGGAATGCTCTACGGCTCGCAGGTGCAGACGATGATGCCGAAGATACACAGCGAGCATTTCGAGGGCATGGAGCTAATCCGCCCGCTGTATCTGGTGCGTGAGGACGCGGTGAAGCACTGGGCGCGGTACAACGGGCTGGAGTTTATCCGCTGTGCCTGTCTGCTGACGGAGAAGTGTGAGGACGAGGAGTCGGGCTCGAAGCGTGCCGAGATAAAGGCGCTGCTGCGGGAGCTCCGCAAGAAGAGCGACGCCATCGACATGAATATTTTCCGCAGTGTGGAGAACGTGAACCTGCAGACGGTGATATCCTACCACCGCGGCGAGGAGTACCATCATTTCCTCGACGATTATGACGAGGGCAGGAGCGTCAGAGGATAACAGCTAAAAAGGGACTGTTGCGATTTGCAGCAGCCCCTTTTCTGATTCTATGGGAGGTCAAATACGTTAATTCTTAAAGAAAATCTAATCCGGATATCTTCCAGCTTCCGCCGTCGTTTACGATGTACAGCTTGACCTGCGCTGTGCCGTCGGCGGTGGTGTACTCTGCGGTGGCGCAGAAGGACTCTGCCTTGACTTCGGAGATGATGAACTCGGTGTCCGTCCAGTTGTAGCCGCTGTCACGTCTCGCAAAGGTGTCGATGTACATCGCGCCGTCGCGCTCGGTGTAGACGGGTCTGTCGGTGCCGACTACGCTGCCGTAGAAGGCGTTGATGAAGTCGGTAGTCATGTTGTCGTTCATGTAGCTTTCGATCTCGGAAACGCTGCCGAAGCCAAACTCGGTGATGAGCGCGTAGCCCTCGCCGACGCTGGGATCGGTGGTCTCTTCATACACCGCGTCGGAACCGCCGGCCAGCCTGTCGATGACGTTCAGCGCTTCCGTCAGCCTCATAGCTTCGGTGTACTGACCCGTCGCCGTGGGCGCGATGGCCGCCATCAGCTGGTCTATCAGCTCCTGCGGGATGTTGTAGTCGATGAAATTGATGGTCAGCTGCGGCTGGTCGCCTACCATCGTGATGAAATACTTTATGTCGTCCGACGTGCTCAGGAACAGCCCCTGATCGTCGCCGCCGCCCTGATTCTCACCGACAACGCAGTCGTCCTTGATCCTGTCGATCTCACCCAGCGCCGCGTCTATGCGCTCCAGCTGTTCTTCGTCGGTGATCTCGTAGTCAAGGTACTCCTCGTTGTGGGGAGCCGTGCCGCTGACGTTGTATCTTCTTACGGAAGACGAACCGTCGTAGGGGTGGTAGTACTCGCCGTCGCTGCCGAGCACCAGTTCATCGCCCGCTCCGCTGCAGCTGCCGCTGTCGCAGAGGTTGTCGGCGGAGGAAGCCGTCCCGCCGCTCTCCTTGTCGATGCCGAGTTTGCTGTCCTTTCCCAGACCGTTGATGATAAGCGACGCGCCGACTGCAAGCACTATGCAGGCAGCTGCCACGTTCATAACAGCGCGGTTTCTATTCTTGAGTTTGGCAGCGTCGGGCGTACCGGAGGCTTGTGTATTTAAAGTCTCCATCATTATTATCTTTGCGTTTTGCTCCGATACGCCCTTGTCATCTGCCTTTCTCTTGCTGGCGCCAAAAATCCGCTCCTTTTCCTCGTCGGAAAGTACGGGGACTTCCGAGAGTTTTTCAATTGTCTTTTCGTCAGCATTTTCAAATGCGTCAAATAATCTGCGATCTGACATATTCCTCGTACCTCCTTTACAAAGAAAATTCATTGCGGTCTATGATATTTTTCAGCCGTGACATTGCGCGCCGGCAGCGCACTCTCACGCTTGCGGGATTCATCCCAAGAAGTTTTGCTATCTCCAGAGAGTTTCTGTTGTAGAAGTATTTCTGAATAACGATAGTCGAATCGGGCTCGCCGAGGGACATCACCTTTTCGAGCAGTTTAGCGCCAAGTGCGGCGCGGTCGCTGTCCTGAGCGGGTTCGGACTCGTCGGCTATCTCGGGGACGCTCTCGTCGTCGAGGGAGACGGTAGGCGCCTGTTTTGTCAGGATACGGAAAGTATTGATAGCGCGTCGTTTAGCGACCACGCCGATATACCCGCGCATATCGCCCTCGTACTCATCATCTATCTCACATTTTGTATATATCTCCGCAAAAATATCGCTGACACATTCCTCTATATCCTCGCGTGCAGCGCAGCTTCTGAGTTTGCTGGTCACCACCGCGTATACGTAATTGCAATATTCATCGAAGAGAGTCTTATAAGCCTTATCAGGCGACTGTTTACACAGCGCACTGTAATCGCTAGCGGTCATACGGCTCCTCCTGTTTTTTTGCGCTGTGCCTCCCGCGCATAGCGACTACGCGAGGTCCGGCGCAAAGGCAGCGAGCGGGCGGATATTTGCCGTCATCATTTAAGCCCGTCGCTGTGAAAGCCAAACCCATGGATTTTTGGCTTTCACTATATACATTCAAAAAAAAGACTGAAAGTGTTTCACTTTTGAGCCGATATTCAAAAAGTTTGTATGCTTGCACAAATTTGTGCACCGTTTTGGTGTACTATTTGTTGTATACACCGACAAATAGGAAACATATGACCGTCCATATTTCAGGGCGGTCATTGGTTTCTCTGTCGTGGGTGAGAGCGTGCTTGCGGTCTTACTTCTTATCAGGCATAGTAAACTTCTGATTGAACTCACGCTTTATCGCTTCAAGCCTCTGTCTGTCCTCGATGCGCTTCTGACGGTTGTTCAGCTCTATCTGCTTAGTCTCCTCAATGCCGTCCATGATGGTGCGCCATGTGGTCTCTAACGTCTCTATCTGGATAGAACTTCCCGACGCCATCTGCGAGGTCAGCTTCGACTGCTCCACCGTGTTGTGCGCGTTCTTCAGCAGCAGCTCGTTGGTCTTCTCGTCAAGCACTCTCATAGACTCCGCCTGGATCTTCTGACGCTTCAGCAGTATCGCCTGCGCCAGCGCCTGCTTGAATATCGGCAGGGTGATGATGAACGCCGTGTTTATCTTGCGCAGCAGGTTGTAGTTGGAGAACTCCATGGTTTTCAGCATCGGTATCGACTGCATCGCCACGTTCTCAGCGGTGCGCAGGTCGTGGACGCGCTGTTCCATCATCATCAGCGACTGGTTGAGGCTCTGTATCTCGAACTGTATCGAGTTGTCGCCGGTCTCCGCCATGTCGCGGGTGCGCTTGTCGATGTACGCCTGAAGTTCCTGACACGCCTGCTCGCCCGCGAGGATATACTTCACCAGCTCGTGGTAGTAGCCCACGTTCGCCTCGAACATGGTGTTGAGCTTGTGGTTGGACTGGCGTATCTCCTGATCGTAGCTTCTCAGCTGCACGTAGATCTTGTCCACGTCGTCGCCCATAGTGTGGTACTTCGCGAGTATCTTGTCCAGCTGCTGACGGACGTTTCCGAACAGCTTGTCGAAGAGCCCCTTGTCCTCTTTCAGCTCGTCGATATCGAACTTGGACATGATCGCCGCGAGGTGTACCATAAGCTGATTAGTCTCGTCGATCTCCTGAATGTTGAGGCTGTTGAGCACGGTATCGGAAGCCTTGGATATCTCGTCCGCAACCTCCTCGCCGAAGGTTACGATGGTGTCCATGTTGTGCACCTCGATGGTGCTGACAAGCTTATCGACCTCCTCCGAGCCCACAAGGGCGGTAGTAAGGTTCTCGCGGTCGGTCACGATGTTGTATTCCTCTATATCGATGACCTCGCGCTCCGCCACGGGAGCAGGCTGTGCAGCAGCGTTCTGCTGTGCCTGCTGATCTGCAAACTTTGTAAAATCAAGTCCCATTCTTTTGTCCTCCTTTTATTTTTTCAGCTTGCCGCAAAAGAGGTCAAGCCTGTTTTCATTCTCTGCCGAAGGGCTGTCCTTGGGGTCAAAGAATATTTCGTCCGCTTCAAGATCATCTGTTCCGAGCAGTTCTTTAAGTCTGTTCAGGCACTTATCTCCGCCGCCGCCTGTCTGGCAGACGAATGCGGCAATGCTCTTGCCCTCAAGTCCCTGACGGTTTTCCTCGATGAAGGTGCGTATCGGCGGTGTTACTCGCGACGCCCACACCGGAAAACCGAGTATCACGCGGTCATACTTATCCGCATCAAAAACATAAGGCTTCAGTGCGGGTCTTTCGCTCATCATGGCTGCCTTTCCGCCCCATATGAACTTGGAAGCACCCTTATCGGGGTATGCCTTCTGCGGGTCTATGCGTATAAGATCTGCGCCGATGCGCTCTGCTATACGGTTTGCGGCAAGCTCTGTGTTGCCGTTCAGGGAATAATATACTATCGCTGTTGTCATAAGATCATCCTCACTTTTTCTTCTTTCTGAAACGCTTTTCAAAGCCCGTCCGCGGCAGGAAATTCCGCAGGTCGGGCACGGCAAGGTCGTACAGATACTCCCCCGCCTGATGCTCTTCCATCATCGGCGTCGCGTAAAACCGCTCCACACTCTGATACCCCGTCGGCACGAAAATCGCTACGTCAAACCCGATGAGGTTGAGGTACGCCGCGATCACCGCGTCCTCAAAGCTCGCCTGCGATTCTCCCGACTGGATGTAAATGAGCTTCGGATTGCACTTCGTAAAGTCGAAATTCTGTATCATGCGGACAATGTACTCGTCCATGCAGAGCACCGTCGCCACTACACGGAACTCCACGCCGCTTCCCGAGAACATTCCCCGTATCACACGGCTGTCAAGCAGCTGCTGGAGCTTGTCCAGCATATACTTCTGGGTCTCGGGACGCAGGTAGCGGTAGCGGAATGCGGGGTCGGAAAGCACCGCCTCGCGCCTCAGCACTCCCCTGTCGAGGAACCGCCTGCAGGCGTATTCCATGTCGCTCTCCTGCGAAGCGTAGGGTGCGCGGGATATCAGCACCGTGTCGGGAGTCATCATGTAGAAGATGCTCTCCCAGTACTCGTCGATGTCGCCGTCCTTCACGCCGGATATTTTCGAGAAAACCACAGGCATACTGACGGTGTCGCAGTCAATGCTGAAATTCGGACGGTATTTGAGCTCCTCTTTCCAGAAAATGCCTATCTCCTCGTACATGGTTTTGAGGGTGATGGAGTTTGCCTTGGTGTACTGTCTGTCGCGGTAGAGTCCCGAGTCCTCGTAGAGCAGGGAATCAAGCTCCCGCTCGGCGTGGTACGCCGCGGTTCCGACTCTCGCCATCGACGGGTCGGTGGGGAAGCGGTCGGTCTCGAGGAAGTCGGTGTGTTCCTCTGTGGCAAGCCTCGGGTCGGCAAGACAGCACTTCATGTCGTAGGCGGGCACCAGCGTCAGCACGTCTGTCGGCAGGTCAGCCAGCAGGCGCAGGAAGAGTGCCTCCTGCGGAGTCGTGACGCTGCCCATAAAGATGAACGCCCCCACCTGCGGCATCTGCCACGCGGGGAAGAGTTCGGTCATGTAGCGTCTGAGCCAGCAGACGATGTCCACCGCCTCGCCGCGGAGCTCTCTGAGTCCCACCTCGGCGGCTCGCTGAGTCATAAGCTGAGTGAAGCTGTGCGCCATCAGCCATTGCAGACCGGGGTGCAGACCGTACTGTATCTTCGCCGCCATCTCGGAGACCAGCTGTTCGGCGCTCTCGTAGGTGCCGCCGCGCAGGGTCATCTTCTCGGAGTTGGCAGGCTCGGGGATACTGCCGCTGACAGCAACTACGCCGCGGCCGTCCCGTTTGAGTCCCGAATATACGTCGTAGAGGTCTTGGAGATAGGTGCCCCTGTCCTCGACGCCGTGGACTCTCATAAAAATGTTGTAGAATCTTCTGTGGTCGCCGCCGCGCTGAGCAGGCGGTACGGCGATGCTTTCAAGCGCCCCTGCCGTCGTCCACTGGTTGGTGCAGGCGCTGTATATGAACGCCCGACCCTCGCGGTAGCGGCGGAGCGGCGCTTCCGCCGGCGCCTGCCGTTCTTCGGCGCGTCCGTCGCGGAGCGCTTTAAGGCTGAACCCCTCGGGGAACCCGCGCATCCCCGCGATGACCAGCGTATCGGATATCTCCGAAGCGGGGTCAGCGGCAAGGTATTTTTCCTCGCCGTCGTAGAGCAGCAGCACAACGTCACAGCCCGCGTCGGACATGAGGTTGAGCATCATCAGCTCGTCAAGGTCGGGAGCGCCCTCGCAGAGTATCTTAGGCAGATCCTCCTCGCCGAGGTGTCTGACGGGGTTCTTGAAGTCGCGGTATATCCAGCACATGAACTTGATGAAGCTGTTTCTCAGCTGTGTCTCTGAAAGTCCGCGTGCCGACATTATATTTATGGTATTGTACACCGACCGCGCAAGCCTTCTGCGGCGGACGGGTTCAAGCTTCGGGAGCCAGTTGACCATACTGCGGACGAAGAAATCCTCCGAGGTATGGAAAGCCCTGCCGATAGTATTCTCGTAATGCAGTAGCGCCTCGTTATCGGGGGGCGGGAGCTTGGAGTCTATCACAAGGCCCCGCGCCTCTGCCGCCTCGCAGAAACTGCTGACAAAGCGTCCTATCTCTGAATTGTAGCCGCTTATGCGGTAAAAGTAGACGTTAGCCCCTGCCCGCTTGGTGCGGTTCTTGAAGAAGTCGTCCAGCTGCATAAGGCGGGTGTGTTCGTATATCTCGGGCTCGGCGCGGAACCTGTCCACGGGGGCAGGCTCAGGCTTTTTGGGCGCGTCCTGCGGAGGGGGAGTATAGGGGGGAGCGTTTCGCGCACGGCGGTTGCGTTCATCGGTGTAGCGTTCGCCGTTGTAGTAGCCCTGAGGGTTATTATGCACGGGAGCGCCGCGCATAAGTGGAGTAGCGTTTCTCTTGATACCGAAATCCTGATCGTGAGTCTGAACGAAGCTGCCGTTCTGCGGGGGGATATATCCCGACACGCCGTCGGCGAGCCTCGAGGGGTCGGAGCCGTAATCGTGAGCTATCTGCTGGCGGAGGTTATTGTCTATCATATTGGTGACGGCGTCAAGTCGAACGAGGTACTCGCGTCTGACGGCGAGGGACTTGATAAACGCCACCAGCCAACCGCCGAGGGCAATCGCCAGCGTGACCTTAGACAGCCCGAAGATGAGCGGCACGCCGAACTCCAGCGCCGACACACCCAGACCCTCTGCTATCCATCTATTCATTTTTGCCTTTGCGCCCGCGAACATCAGTGCGGGCCCGCTGAGACCCAGAGCAGAAGCGACGATCCAACCCGATTGTCTGCGCTCCCAGTCCTTTCCGCGCGGGGTAATAGAAGTCTCACGCATAAGAATGCTCCTTTACGAATGATACCGCTTCCCGCAGTATTTCCACACATAATAATTATATCATACCCGATTTGCGTTGTCAATATTAAAATACGTGGTATCGTGAACCTGTGGGGGTTGTCCACGGTACAGCAAAACCCCGAAGTTTGCACCTCGGGGCTCTTTGTTATTCTCTTACATTCCTGCCAGTATGTCAGCCAGCTCGTATATCAGCTTCTCCGACTTCTCCCAGCCGAGACAGGGATCCGTGATCGACTTTCCGTAACAGCCCTCACCGATCTTCTGAGCGCCGTCCTCAATGTAGCTCTCGATCATCAAGCCCTTCACCAGCTTGTGAATGTCCTCCGAATGCTTCATCGAATGCAGTACTTCTTTAGCTATGCGTATCTGCTCGATGTACTGCTTGCCCGAGTTCGCGTGGTTGCAGTCGATGACCGCCGCGGGATTCTGGAACTCGCGCTTAGCATAAAGGTCGCTCAGCGCTCTCAGATCCTCGTAGTGGTAGTTCGGCAGCGAGGTGCCCTGCTTGTTCACGTAGCCGCGCATGATTACGTGGGACAGCGGGTTGCCCTTGGTGTGGACTTCCCAGCCGCGGTAGAGGAAGGTGTGCTGCGCCTGCGCCGCAACAAGGGAGTTCATCATAACGCTGAGGTCGCCGCCCGTGGGGTTCTTCATGCCGACAGGGATGGACAGTCCGCTGGCGGTGAGTCTGTGCTGCTGGTCTTCCACCGAACGCGCACCGATGGCTACGTAGGAGAGTATGTCGCTGAGGTAGCGGTGGTTCTCGGGGTAGAGCATCTCGTCGGCGCAGGTCAGACCTGTCTCGGCGACGGCGCGGGTGTGCATATCGCGGATGGCGATGAGACCCTCAAGCATATCCTCTTTCTTGTTGGGGTCGGGCTGGTGAACCATGCCCTTGTAGCCCTCGCCGGTGGTGCGGGGCTTGTTGGTGTAGATCCTCGGGATTATGATGATCTGATCCTTTACCTTGTCGGCAACTTTCGCCAGCCTGCCGACATAGTCCAGCACCGCGTCCTCGCGGTCAGCTGAGCAGGGTCCGATGATGAGCAGGAACTTGTCCGACTCGCCTGTGAAGACCTCTGCGATCTCCTTGTCGCGGCGTTCCTTTATGGCCTTGACTTCCTCCGACACGGGGAAGCGCTCCTTGATGTCCTTGGGGACAGGGAGCTTTCTGATGAATTCCATGTTGTTCATTTTACATACTTTCCTTTCGTATTTGATTGTTGTTTTACGATTTCAAGCAGTAAAGCGTTATGCCGTTAATTTCAGCGCGGAGCCTGTCCGCGCCGAAAAAATACTGTCTTGATGTCTGTCAGGCTTATCACAGCTCCACAGGCTCGAACCTGATACGGATATCTGGGAGCTTCTCGACGGTGGACCAGCTGTTGAGCAGACCGTCCTCGACAGACAGGTCGTTCTCGCCCGATGCGGGGGGCGCGAAGATGCGCAGGGTCAGGTCAGCCTCGCCCTCGAGAGGCTTCTCGAAGAAGGCGCTCATAAGGTCGATGGTGCGCGCCTTGGGGCTCTTGTAGAACCACTTGCCGTTTATCTCCATCATGAGGTTGGAGTCGTCGTCGAAGGTGACCTCGCAGAAGTGAGGGTTCTTCTCAAAGTGCAGAGGTATCTCGATGCCCTCGGCGTCCTCGGAACCGCCCCAGCGGAGCTTCACGGGGAACTGCAGCTCTTCGCCTCTGGTCATGGACGGCTTGAAGAAATCGTCGTGGATTATCTCCTTGTAGGTCTGCATCAGCGGCTGTTCGATGCCGCAGTCGGAGTAGTTGGGGTCTTCTATCTCAAGACCCAGTCTGCCGCGGTCACGGAACTGATACATCGTGAACGCGTTGAACCAGCCCTCCTCGGGGTCGGCTTTCAGCATATCGCAGAACTCCTTCACCATAGCCGCCTGATCGTAGGGGCCGGTAACGTCGCCGTCGGCGTTGAGCTCGCTCATTACCATCGGCTTTTCCACGCCGCCGTTGAGCTCTGTGAGGCGCTTGTAGGTGCGCTTGGTGAGGTCGTAGATGTCCTTTATCTTAGAGCGTCCGTGGGTGGTCTCAGAGGGCGTGTTGCCGCCCTGATTGCGCTCGGCAACGTCATAAGGCCAGCCCCAGTGCAGCGCGAAATACTTGTCTATGCTCCAGATGTCGGTGGTCTTGAAAGCGTCGAGGAACTCGTCCTCCATGACCAGCCTGCCCTTGCTGTCGTCTATCTCGCAGGCGCAGAGGACGGTGGTTACGTTGGGAGCGTACTCCTTGAGGATATTGTGGAAGCGGCAGTAGAACTGCGCTACCTCGGCGTAGGTCGCACGCTTTGTGAAGCTGAACCATGTGCCGGTAGCCTCGTGGTTTATTCTGAGCAGCATCCTGCCGAAGGGCTTCAGGTCCTTGGCGATGGCGATAAGGTGCTCGTCGGTGACATTGGGGTCGATGGTGAGGGTGAGGGTAACATCCTGGCCGTGGCGGCGGATATCCTGCATCTGCCGGAACACTTCGCCGTCGCGGCTGCCG
>CAMVIL010000025.1 GCA_947167535.1 uncultured Ruminococcus sp.
CATATGCTGTCTGCGGTCTGTTCGGGTATATCCATCAGACTCAGCTGGCACTGGTCAACCGATTCACTTCGCTGATAAAGAACGACGGCGACCCCGTCATGACCATAGGCTTCACCGCAAGACGCAATCTGGAGCTTACCGAAACTCTCCGCACCAAGGAGAAAAAGGGTTCGCTGCTCTGGGTGCTGGATAAGACCAAGACCTCGATGGGCCGCAGACTTATCAAGAAATATCTGGAACAGCCGCTGATAAACCCTGCTTTGATAATGGACAGACATAACGCAGTTGAAGCGCTGATGAGAAACCCCGTCATGCTGGGCGAGATAACCCTGCAGCTGTCGGGCATCTACGATATCGAGCGCCTCATGACCCGCGTAATGTACAAGACCGCTACCCCCAGAGACCTAAAGTCTCTGTCGCTGACGGCACTCAAACTCCCCGAGCTGAAGGATATGCTCTCGGAAGTGCCCTGCAAGCTGATAGATAAGCTCAACGACAAGCTGTCCCCCCTCGAGCCCATATCCAATCTTGTGGAGAAGGCGCTGGTGGACGAGCCCCCCGCTCTGCTGAAGGACGGCGGAGTCATCCGCGACGGCTATAACGACGAGCTTGACGGTCTGAGAAAGATAATCGCGGGCGGCAAGGACATAATCTCCGACATCGAATCCCGCGAGCGCGAGCGGACCGGCATCAAGAGCCTGAAGGTGGGCTATAACCGTATATTCGGCTACTACTTCGAGGTCACCAAGACCTACTACGATATGGTGCCTGCCGATTACATCAAGAAGCAGACCCTCAAAAACTGCGAGCGCTTTGTCACCGAGGAGCTGAAAAATGCCGAGAACATGATACTCGGCGCTAGCGAAAAGGTGGTCACTCTCGAGACAGAGATATTTGGCGAGATAAGAAACGCCGTTTCTATGCTTTTGGAGCTGGTGCAGGCTACTGCCGATTCAATCGCCGCAGTGGACGTGCTCTGCTCCTTTGCAAATATCGCTATGGCTAACAACTACTCCAAGCCCGAGATGGCGATAGATGGCATTATAGATATTAAGAACGGACGTCACCCCGTGGTCGAGCTCATGCAGACCGAAGAGGTGTTCGTGCCGAACGACGCTTACTTAGACCTTACAGACAACCGCATGGCGATAATCACGGGACCCAATATGTCGGGTAAATCCACATATATGCGTCAGGTGGCGCTTATCACGCTGATGGCGCAGATAGGCTCCTTCGTGCCCGCGGACTACGCCAAGATATCCGTCGTTGACCGCATATTCACCCGAATAGGCGCGTCGGACGACCTCACCTCGGGACAGTCCACCTTCATGGTGGAGATGAGCGAGGTGGCGGATATCGTAAAGCACGCTACCAAGCAGAGCCTTGTCATTCTCGACGAGGTGGGCAGAGGTACTTCCACCTTTGACGGTATAAGCATCGCCCGCGCGGTGTGCGAGTATATACTCGGCTCAAAGGGACTGGGCTGCAAGACGCTTTTCGCCACCCACTATCACGAGCTGGTGGAGCTTGAAAAGGAACTCAAGGGCGTCAAGAACTATTCGATAGCCGTAAAGAGACGCGGCGACGATATAAAGTTCCTGAGAAAGATAGTCGCGGGCGGCGCCGACGACAGCTTCGGCATCGAGGTCGCAAAGCTTGCAGGTCTGCCCAATTCCATAATCAAGAGGGCGAAGACCCTGCTCACCGATATGGAAAACGAGCAGGCGGTCACAAAGGCGGCGGTCAGCCGCGTTCAGGACGACCAGATATCCTTCGCTTCGATGGGCGAGAGCGTTATCAAGGACAAGCTCCGCGAGACAAACATCGACGAGATGACCGACGTAGAGCTCCGCGATTTTGTCGGTGAGCTGTACAGGTACATATAAAAATGAGAGGAGATGACCCGCTATGGCAAAAATAAACGTGCTTCCCAAGGAAGTCTACGAGCTTATTGCCGCAGGTGAGGTCATCGAGCGACCTGCTTCCATCGTCAAGGAGCTGATAGAGAACTCCATCGACGCGGGGGCGAACAGCATTACCGTTGAGATAAAGAACGGCGGGCGCACGTTTATCCGCGTCACCGACAACGGCGGCGGCATCGCCTACGAGCAGGTGCCTACGGCGTTCATGCGCCACGCCACCAGCAAGGTCTCCGAAAAGGACGACCTCAATAAGATAATGACACTCGGCTTCCGCGGAGAGGCGCTGGCTTCTGTCTGCGCCGTCGCAAAGGTCGAGATACTCACAAAGACCCCCGACGCCGACCTCGGCACGCGCTATGTTATAGCGGCGGGGGAGGAGAAAACCTACGAGCAGGCAGGCTGTCCCGAGGGCACCAGCGTTATGGTGAGAGACCTCTTCTATAACGTTCCCGCGCGTCTGAAATTCCTCAAAAAGGATGCCACCGAGGGCAACCGCATACAGGAGCTCATGAGCCGCCTTGCGGTTTCACATCCCGACATCTCCATAAAGCTGATACGCGACAACAAGCCCGTCTTTGTGACGGCGGGCGACGGAAAGCTCTACTCGGCGATATACTCCATCTTCGGGCGTGAGTTCGCAAACTCCCTGATGCCCGCAGAGTATGTCCGCGAGGGCGTTTCGGTGACGGGATTTATCTGCAAGCCGCTGTCGGCGAAGCCCAACCGTAAGTTTCAGGTGTTCTACGTCAACGACCGCTACGTGCGCTCGGAGGTGTGCTCACAGGCGCTGGAGGAGGCTTACAAGAACAGCATAATGGTGGGCAAGTTCCCCATGTGCGTGCTGAAGCTCAATATCTCGCCTTCCATGATAGACGTAAACGTTCACCCCGCCAAGACCGAGGTGCGTTTTTCCGACAACAGATATGTATACGACGCGGTGTATTTTGCCGTCAAGCAGGGTCTGGAGCAGAATGACCGCCCCTACGAGCTGAAGATAGAGCAGAAGCCGCATTTTGATAAGGATAAGCTGTACGTGGACAACACTCCGCCCCCCGAGCAGATGGTCTTCGCAGACCCCGCCCGCGCCGTGCAGAGAGCAAGATCAGTCGCCGAGACGGAGAAGAAGATCTCGCAGGCGGGCGACGATCTGTTCCTTAAATCGCTGGAAACGCCCGCGCGTTCTCAGCCGTGGAACGGCGTGCTGGAGCCCGCTCCCGTTGAGGAAGCACCTTTGCCGCAGGAGCCCGAACAGGCGCCGCCGCAGGAGCTCCCCGCTCCCGAGCACACCTCTGCCGAGGAGTCGCTGGAGGACGAAAGCTTCTCGGAGCTTTGCCGCGAGTATGACATCAAGGACAGCCGCACAAAGCACGAGGACGACCCCGCGATGGAAGAGCCCGACAGCTTCAAGGAGACCGATGATATCGACGAGACACAGATGCCGCTGGAGAACTTCGAGTTCGTCACGGCCGACGATTTCAGACGTCCTGCAAGAGTACCGTCTCCCGTGGATGAGGAGAACGAGACTGAGAAATACGTCAAGCCCGTCGTCATCGGCGAGCTGTTCAAGACCTACATCGTCGCTCAGTGCGGCGATAAGATGGTGCTGATAGACAAGCACGCCGCCCACGAGCGGCATATATACGAGAGCATACGCTGCGACGCGCGCAACCTCACCGCGCAGACGCTGCTGGAACCAATAATGGTGATGCTGCCGTATGACGAGTATGACGCGGTCTGCCGCGATATCGAGAAGATAGAGAAGCTGGGCTTCATCATCGAGCCGGACGTCGCGCCGACCATTGCCGTAAAGGCTCTGCCGACGATACTTCGCGACCAGAACCCGACGGACATAATCTGCGAGATAGCACAGCGCCTTGCGGAGAACGCAAGCGACCCTGCGCCGAAGCTTTTCGACCATGTCTACGCGACCATGGCGTGCAAGGCGGCGATCAAGGCGCACGATGACAACAGGATAGAGGAGCTGCAAAAGCTCGCCGAGCTTGTCTACGAAGAGGATCTCCGCTACTGCCCCCACGGCAGACCCGTGAAGATCGAGACTACCGAACGCGAGCTGGAAAAGCAGTTCAAGCGAATAGTGTGACGGAGGTAATATGGAGGGTTCACGCAAAGCAGTCCGGATAAGCAGGATAGCTGCGGCGGTGTTGTTTGTGCTGTTCTTCGCGGCGTCAAAGGACGTTACGGGATTTTATCTGTTCTATACTCTGCCTTACGGGCTGGGGCTGATATTTCTTCCCCTTGCGACGGCAGCGCTGGCAGCAGGGCAGTTCGCTTCGCGGCGGACGCTTCCCGCGATAGTGCTGACACTTCTCTCGGCGGGGCTGATGTTTCTGTTCATAGCATTGCCCGACCGCGATCCACAGCGTATGGAAATGACCGTGCCGGAAACCGACACGCAGGTGATAGTCTCTCTCCACCGCTACTCCGAGACCTCGGAGAAGGACTTTCTTACCTTCGATATACCGATAGTCGAGGGCGTGCTGTCACGCCACGCGGTGTATATACTCCCGAAGTCGGATACGATGCTCAAGGAGCGCGATATCAAGCTCGTCAGCACAGACAGCGGAGTTTCGGTGATATACTACGGCGAGACAGTCGCTAAGATCAGGACATAGATAAAGAATCGCAAACAGGTGGAGGCGGGAATATGACAACTGAAAAGATACCGCTTCTGGTGATATGTGGACCTACCGCTTCGGGCAAGACCTCGCTTGCGGTGGATATGGCGCTGCATTTCGGAGGCGAGGTGGTCTCCGCCGATTCCATGCAGATATACAGCGATATGTCGGTGATAACCGCCCGCGTGACCGAGGAGGAGATGAGGGGAGTCCCTCACCATCTGACGGGATTCCTTCCGCTGAGTACCCCATTTTCGGTGGCGGAATACCTCGAGCTTGCGAGGCAGACGATAGATGATATCCACTCCCGCGGAAAGCTGCCGATACTCTGCGGCGGCACGGGATTATATATAAGCTCTCTGCTGGACGGCATAGTCTTCGACGAGGAGGGCGCAGACGAAGCTCTCCGTGCCGAGCTGGAGCAGTTCGCAAATGAAAATGGCAGACACGCCCTCTGGGAGCGGCTGAACGCCCTTGACCCTGAGGCGGCGAGCCTGATACATGAGAACAACCTTATCCGTGTTATCCGCGCCCTTGAGGTGTGCATACGGACGGGCAGACCCTTCACCGAGCAGAAAAAGCTCAACCTGCGGGGAAACGCCCCCTATAACGCCTGCATACTTCGGCTGGATTTCGAGGAGAGGGCTAAGCTTTACGAGCGGATAAACCTGCGCGTGGATGAAATGCTCAAAGAGGGCATGGTGGAGGAAGCGCGTCGGGTCTACGAGAGCCACGCACCCGCAACGGCGCGTCAGGCGATAGGCTACAAGGAGCTTCTGCCCTATCTTGAGGGAGAAGCGGAGCTTTCCGAGTGCGTGGAGCGCATAAAGCTGGGCACCCGAAGGTACGCCAAACGCCAGCTGACATGGTTTCGCAGAATGGCTGACGCTGATACGCTTTATGTTCCCGAGAAGTCAGAATATGAAAATTTTTGTGAAAATGCGAAAATTAGTATAGCCAAAAGCAAAATTATATGATATAATAAAACCGAGACCGTGCTTTGCACGGACTGCGTCACGTTCCGTGCCGCGCGCGGACGTCGTCCGCGATGTTTTATTGGATCAATCGCAAAAATGCCCTTGCAAGCAAGCATTTTTGCTTCATGATAGAATATATTGGGTATCTCTGCCCGCAAAGCTTCTGGCAGGCGGGGTGAGTACATAAATAGAAAAACAAAAGAACAGGAGAGTGCAATATGAATAAGGGACTTAATTTACAGGATGTATTTTTGAATCAGGCAAGAAAGAGCAAGACGCTGGTGACTATGATACTTATGAACGGATACCAGTTCAAGGGCATCGTCAAGGGCTTTGACAGCTATGTTGTTATCCTCGACTGCGAGGGCAAGCAGAATGTTGTCTACAAGCACGCAATCTCGACCATCGTGCCTGCTCATGCAATAAATATTTTCGATATACAGAATGAGGACTGATAACGAATGAGATCAGGTCTGTACAACAGATTTGTGACGCGCGTGCTGGTGCTGCTCGTCACGGGTCTGCTGCTTACTATGATAGGCAGTCAGATATACAGATATTTAAATGACAGGCACGATACTCAGGAAGCAGTGCTTGCTACTATCAATGAGGATATCGACTTTACGGGAGTGATAATCCGCGACGAGACTCCGCTGACCTACAACGGCAGCGATGTCGTGAGCTACGTCTATTCCGACGGCAGCAAGGTCTCGAAGGGCGACGCGGTGGCGCAGCTGTTCGACTCTCAGGAAGCGGCTAACGCCGAGAAAAAGCTGAGACAGGTCAATGAACAGATAGAGCTGCTCAAACGCGCTCAGAACCCCGGTACCACCGATTACGTTCAGCCCGAGTCGATAAGCAATAAGATAGACGAGCACTACAAGCACCTGATGAGCTTTACCAACAACGGCGAATATGGCAGCTTTGAAAAGGTAAAGAACGATATGTCGCTTGTCATGAATATATATAACATCATTTCGGGCATGACGACCGATTACAACAGCAGGATCGCACTGCTTGAATCAAAGGCGGCGACCCTCTCCGCACAGGCGGCTTCGGCCAACGGTACGGTGAACGCCAGCAAGACAGGCTATTTCGTCTCCTACTGCGACGGCTTCGAGAGCAGGCTGACTACCGCAGGAGCGGACAGCCTTACCATAGAAGATGTGGAGAACATCATCTCCGACAGATACAGCGGCGCGGTAGCGCCTCCCGCAGGCTCGGTGGGTAAGCTCTTTGAGGAGTACTCCTGCCTGATAGCGGGCGTGATTGACGCCGATCCCAGAGTCGTTGAGGACGCAAACTTAGAGCTTACTCTCGACAGCACCGACAGCGTGTACAAAGTAACCGTGAAGTCGGTCAAGAAGCGGGACGACGGCAAGGTGCTGGTGATATTCTCCTGCGGTTATCTCGATGAGTATATCGCGGCGTCAAGGATACAGTCGATGCAGCTGATCTTCGACGAGTACAGCGGCATCAAGGTTCCCCGCTCGGCGATACGCTTCCGCGGCGAGGAAAAGGGTGTTTACGTAATTCTCGGCGAGGACATCACATTTAAGAAGATAGATGTTATCTACGAGGGCGATGACTTCGTTATTTCAAAGAATACTTCGCAGGAGGATCACCTTCTGCTCTACGATCAGATATTACTTGAGGTGGTGAGCGAACAGGATGTTGGGATCAAACAACCCAAGCCCGACTCAGACGTATCCGGAGGTGACGGAAAACCTAAGGGAGATACGTCAGAAGGTGGCTGAAGCCGAGCAGAAGTTCGGCAGAGAAAAGGGCAGCGTCAGGATAATGGCTGTTACCAAGACCGTCCCGCCCGAAAAGGTCAACGCCGCGGTCGCTGAGGGGATAACGCTTCTCGGAGAAAACCGCGTGCAGGAGTATCTCTCCAAAAAGGATCAGTACGACAACTCGGCAGAAGTACATATTATTGGACACTTGCAGACGAACAAGGTCAAATACGTGATCGACAGCGTGACGATGATACAGTCTGTGGACAGCATAAAGCTGGCACACGAGATAAACAGGCTCGCCGAAAAGCACGGCAGGGTGATGGATGTCCTGCTGGAAGTAAATATCGGCGGCGAGGACTCAAAGACGGGCATTTCCGAAAGCGGGCTGATGGAGCTTGCGGAGGAGACCGCCGCCCTTAAAAACGTCCGCATCAGAGGACTTATGGCGATCCCGCCTATCGGCGCGGAGGAAGCTCTTTATGCACAGATGGAAAAGCTTTTTGAGCAGCTAAAGGAAAAGGATCTGCCGAATGCGCAGATAGATACTCTTTCGATGGGAATGTCGGGAGATTACGAGACCGCTGTAAAGTACGGGTCGAACCTTATAAGGATAGGAACAGGGCTTTTCGGAGCCAGAGATTATACAAAAAAAGTAACGGAGGGGTAAAAGATCATGAGCGTTTGGGATGGATTTAAAAGTATTTTCGTAGGCGAGGACGAGATAGAGGCGGAGGAGTTTTCCACCTATCGCCCCAAGCAGGAACCTGCTCCCGAGCCTGCGCCGACAGCATATGAAATAGGTCAGCAGTCTGCTCCCTCGGGAGTGGCAGCCGAGCCTGAGGCAGCTCCCAAGGAGAGATACCGTTCTCCCGCTAGAGAGCAGTATCAGGCAGCTCCGCAGCAGAATTCGGCAGCAAACGCACGCCGTCAGCAGCGCGAGATGGCAAACCGCATGAGAGAAAACGACAGCTATGGCTATAATTCAAGAAGGACGGGAAGAAACATGGAAAGAGAAAGCGATATAAGAATGGCAACAACAGATCAGTCTTCCTTTGATCTTGTACTTGCAAGACCCAATAATTTCAAGGAAGTTGAAAAGATCGGCAACGACATCAACTGCGGAAGAACAGTTATCCTCAACCTCGAACTGGTAAAGCAGGAGGACGCTACCCGTATCCTCGACTTTATCTGGGGCGTGGCTTTCGCAAACGATGATGAGATAAAGATGATGGCTGCCAAGACCTACGCTATCATTCCGAGAAACGTAAACTTCTCGGGCGTAGACCTCGTGAGCGAGCTTGAGAACAACGGATACAGCTTCTGATGGCTGAACGCGACCTCAGCTTTCTGGGCAGACTGACCGATGAGGAGCGCTTCTTCGTCGGCTCGGTCTATGATAAGCTCTACGCCGCAAGGGATAAGTACCGCACGGGCTTTACCTTCTTCCTGACGGAGCGGCAGGCGGGGCTTGCCCGAATGGTGATGGCTTCCGAGTGCTTTGAGGGATATCTCCTTTACGGCGGTCATGAAGAGGCGGAACGGCTTATGCTGGGCGTCTTTTCCGAGTATGACTGCGCGGGGGAGGAAAGCTTCCCCCTGTCTGCGCTGACCTTCAGCTTCCGCAGGGAGGATAAGCTCACCCACAGGGACATTCTGGGCGCGCTGATGGGACTGGATATCGCCAGAGAGACTGTGGGGGATATCTGCGTCGGAGAGGACTGCGCTGTCGTTTTTCTCACCGATACTGCGGCAGAGCAGGCGCTTATGGGTATCACCAAGATAGGCCGCGCGGGAGTGCGGGTGTCTGAGGGCTTTGCCCCTGAGAGTATCCCAAAGCGGGAGTATCAGCTTATCAGCGGTACGGTGTCTTCGCTTCGTCTTGACAGCGTCACTTCCCTTGCCATAAGGAGCTCGCGTGCCAACGCGGCGGCGCTTGTGGAGGGCGGCAAGGTGATACTTCGCGGACAGGAGGTCACCTCGTGTTCGGCTCAGGTAAATGAGGGCGATGTGTTCACCGTGCGCGGGTACGGCAAGTTCCGTCTCGGCGCCAAGGGTCGGACTACCAAAAAGGACAGATCATTTATTGAGATATATAAATATAAATAGGAGGAATACTTATGATGGAACCTGAAAAGATAAGGGGCAAAAGATTTCAGACCGTGAAGAACGGCTGCAATCCTGCCGAGGTATCGTCATATCTTTCGCAGCTCGCCGATGAGATCGAGCGTCTGCAAAAGCAAAACGCCGAGAGCGAGGAGAAGATCATAAAGCTGGTCGAGAAGGTCAATGAGTACCGCGACGACGAAGAAGCGATCAAGCTCGCGATGGTGCACGCTCAGAAGGAATCCAACAAGCTTATAAATGACGCCAAGGCAAAGGCGAGAGATATGATAGAGTCTGCAAAGACCGAGCAGGTTCGCCGCGCCGAGATGAACGCCGCCGAGTGCGACAAGATCATCGCCGACCACAAGGCTGCCTGCGTGAAGATGGTGCAGGAGCAGACAGAAGCTACTCAGGCAGAGATCTTAGCTATTCAGGAGAACTATAAGGCTGAGAAGGAAGACCTCGAGCATCTCAAGGCTGAGGTTACCTACTTCAAGAGCGAGCTGACAGCCCTCTACACCCAGCAGCTTGCGCTTAGCATG
>CAMVIL010000026.1 GCA_947167535.1 uncultured Ruminococcus sp.
CATTTCTTCTTCTGTGTCATCTGTATCCTCCTCAATCTCATCGTCCCAATCTGCTTCCCAGTCGGCGAAGTCCTTGGCGCTCGTAACGATATCCCTGTCGCGGTGGACTATTGTGCCGCCTTCGGTAATAGCTTGTAGTTTGTTGCTCTCGCTGTTGAGTTCTTTCCAAAGTATGTCTTTGAGTTTTTCAAGTCCAAAGCCGGTGACTGACGAGATAAACACTACGGGCAGGTCGTCGGGAAGTTCTTCTTGCAGCATTTCCATAAGTTCGTCGCGGATGTTGTAGTCGCGCCCTTTGAGTATCACCGCGAACTCGTCGCCGCCTATGCGGAAGACGGGGCTGTGGGTGAATACCGAGCATATGATGTGGCAGGAATCCTTGATGAAATCGTCGCCCGCCTTGTGTCCCTGAGTGTCGTTTACTTCCTTGAGGCAGTTGATATCGCATACCACCACCGCAAACTCCGTGCTGTCCTCGCCGCCTATCTGGCTGTCTATCTCCATTTCCATCTGTGCGTAGGCGCGTTTGTTCTTGACTCCCGTCAGGGAATCGCGGTTCGCCATGTCCATAGCGTTCTGATACGCAAGCTCTATCTTCTTGGAAGCGTCAACGTTCGCCACCGCCACTATGATGTGGCTGGAATCTTCCTTAGGGCGCACGGCATAGAGCGTCACATACTGCGGTCTTCCGTCCAGTATGAGACGGTAGTTGAGAAATGTCTTGCCGTACTGGGACAGGCTCTTCATCAACTGTTCCTTCTGGATAGCCTTTTTCATTATGGGCAGGTCGTCGGGATAGATGTCCGTCTCCATGTTGTGGAGCGACTCGGCAAAGAAGTCCTTGCCCTTGGCGCCAACCTCCAGCTTGGAGTACTCCTCGCTGGCACTGTATTCCGTGTACTCGTTGGTCTCGATGTTTACGTGGTAGATGACCTCATACCTCTGCGCCAGAGCCAGAGCAATGTCGCTGAAAGTCTGAGAGCGGTCGGCGAGCATCTTCTCACGCCGAACCTGAGCGTCGTTGTTGAGGACTCCGACCACAATGTGATGGCAGTCGTTCTTCGGCTTTACTATAACCATGCTCATGTACTGATATCTGCCGTCAAGCATCTGCCTGTAATTGAGCGTCACCAGACCCGACTGCGAGAGGTTCTCCATCAGGGCGTTCTTTTCCATTTCTTTCGCCAGATACATTCCGTCGTCGGGGTGTATGTATTTGCTCAGGTCCATGCAGGTGTCCATGAAGAAATCCTTGCCCTGCTTGGTGGTGCCCAGCTTTGCATACTGCTCGCTGGCACTGTACTGCCTGTACTCGCTCGTGTCGGAGTTTATGTAGTAAAGCGCCTCGTAACGGCTTGCCAGCGCACCCGCGATGTGGGAGTAGGTCTCAGCCATCTCCTCGCGCATTTTCTGCTCGTGGATGTCCTGCACGCCGATTATGATGTTCTCATCTCTGCCGCGTATTGTCTTCAGGAAGAAATACCGCGGCTTTCCTTCGATGTTGAGTCTGTATGTCAGCGAGAAGGAACGACCGTCCTTCAGAGCCTGTAACATGGTCTCTTTCCTGAATGCGTTTATGAAATACTCCTGATCGTCTATCCACACCTGCTCGTGGCAGTCGTGGTAGACCTGAGTGAAGAAGTTCTTTCCGCCCGATATCTCCACCAGTTCCTTGTTGTCACCGCTGGCGGAATACTCCACATAGCTGTCGTCATCGGCATCTATGACAAAAAGTTGGGTATAGTCATTTGCGAGGGCAAGCGCCAGACTGACAAAGGTAAGCGGCGCATTATCACGCTTATTCATTTTGTCCTTTTCCTCCTTGGTTTTCGTCTTAGCCGTCCACTGCCAGCGTGGCAGAGCCGTATTCCCTGAGCGGCTTACCGTTCTTCGGCTGAGATTTAACATAGATATGCCCCGACGCGAGAGCTTCGTCAGACCTTGCCGCAAGCTCCTGTTCGGTCATTCTTTTGGTCATAATACATCCCTCCGATAGGACGAATAAAGATATTTTGTCTATTATACCATAAAAATGCTCCGAAATCAATAGAAAAGTTAATATTTTTTGAAATATTATCACAATCAACAAAAAATCCATCGGTTTGTCGGCTATATCCCCTAATGCTTCCCCGCGCAAAAAAAGAGCCGCCGCACTTTTTCGTGCAGCAGCCCTTTCGTTTTCAGATCTCAAGCTCCGCAGGGCGGACGCTCACTCTTCTCATCATCAGCCCGAAAGCCGTTCCCGCCGCCGCGAGGTAGCCCGCAGTCAGTATGAAGAACGCCTTTGGGTGCGGCACGAGAATTTCGTACCAATGGTTTTTCCCTTCCTCATCGACGTAATCCAAGAGCTCTCTCTCCTCGGCAAACAGCGACTTTATCCCGCGCAGCGCGCTTTCCTGTGCGTAGAAGATCATCGACAGCACCGCAAATACCATCGCTGCCGCCAGCACTCCGCATATCGCTCCGAACAGCCCGTACTTTCTGTACGCGGCATACACGACGCATACCGTCGCCAGCACCGCTGCCAGTATCAGAAAGTACAGAGCACCGCTGTAAACAAACTCGGGAAGGTCATAGACCTTGCTCCAGTCCTCCTCCCATGGAAAGCTGAAGAATTTTTCATAGATATTCTCCCACCAGTCGGAGCTCGCGGGAAGCTGAATCAGGTTTGCGATAACTTGGCAAATAACGGTAGTTATCAGCGCCGTCGGCAGCAGCACCACCAGCACCGAGCCGATGACCGACCGCCTTGAAGCACCGTTTGCCGTTCCGAAGCGGAACGCCCTGTCGCATAAAAACCAGAATCCCGCAGCCGCTGCCGCAAGAGATACTATCTCAAGAACGTATACGGGCATTTCATTATCGAGATACATCTCATTTCCGAACAATAACGGCAACATCACGATGGCCGTGACAGCCAGCATTGCCGCCGCCGAAAAGATAACGACTCCGAACACGCCGCGCCTTGACCTCAGGAGGAATCTTATCATTTTGCTCATAGTCATCCCTCCTTTACGCTCTGCCGCGCACAGGCGCACGCCGTGCCAGCAGGAAATATATCAGATACGCCGCGGCAAAGAATCCCAGCCCGACGGATACGAAGATACCGACAGCTTCAAGATAGCTGAACTCCGGCTCGATCAGGTATTCCTTGAACGCAGGGTCGCTTGCAAGAATAGAGTCGTCGATATTGTACAGTATGTACTGCAGCCAGGCGAATATATTTCTGAACACTCCGATGTCGTAGTACGCATAGCTTATTAAATAGGTGAAGCCCAGCAGACCCGCGGCGGCAAGCCCCGTCTTTTTGCCGACACGGTTTTTCAAGCCCATGTAGATCAGCGCCGCCGTGTAGGCGAGCAGTACAAGTAAGAGTATCACTATCATATTAAAGAATATTATCTTCGGACTGAGCAGGTTGATCTTTTTTGAATAATCAGCGTGAATGACCATGAAAATGTGTGTGAAATAATCAAGCTCCATGCCGAAGCACTCAAATATCAGGTCGGTGATGATGTAGACAATCTCTATCGCCGCCGCGCTTATCGCCGCGAACACGAGGGAAACTATCCCCATGCCGTAGAGATAGCTCTTGCGGGAGGTGCCTCCGTTTACCGCTATCCTCAGCATTCTTCCGCCTGTGACCGCAAGGGATACGCCTGCGCATACAGCGCCTGCCCACTCGTAAATGACTATTTCTGTTATACCTGAATCTCCATCATATTTCAGTATTCCGAGCAGGAGCAGATGTATCAGGAACAGCCCCAGAAGGCAGCTGCCGAACATCGCCAGATAGGAAAGCAGACCCTCGCGGCTTTTGAAGGAAAACCTTAAAAACTCACGCATATCAGACCCCTCCTCCCGTCAAGGCGATAAGCAGCTGCTGCAGGGTCGGGCGGGATATCTCGATGCTGTCGGGGACGCCCGCAGGCTCGCCCTTGACGCAGGCGGAGCATAGTGTGCCGACAGTCGTGCGGTTCAGCACCTCCTTGCCGCTTGTAAATGCGTCAACGTCGGCGGTCTTGCCCTCCGCGATGTATGCGCTGCGGCGGAGCTTGTCGCTGTCCTCGTCGGCGATGAGTCTGCCCTCTTTCAGGATAAGGCAGCGCTCGAAAAGTCCCGCGCACTCGTCTATCTGATGAGTCGAGATAACGAACGCCGACTCGGTGTCGGAGAAGCGCTCCAGTATGCATTTGTACAGCAGTTCGCGGTGGTTGGGGTCGAGACCGAGAGTCGGCTCGTCCATGAAGATAAACTCCACCCCGCTTGCCAGTGCGAAGATGTCCTTGGCGATAATGCGGTAGCCTGTGGACAGCTGTGACAGCTTCTTCGCAGGTTCCAGCCTGAATTTTTTGCAAAGCTCCAGCGCATAGTCTGTGTCGGTATCCTTGTAAAAATACCTCATGGAAGCCAGAACGTCCCTGACCCTCATGTAAGTGGGGATAAGCTCCTCCGCGCCCGAGCAGTATATCCGTCTGAGCGCTCTGTCGTTCTCCTTTACGTCCTCGCCGTCCAGTTTCACCTTACCAGAAGTAGGGAAGTCGCGGTTGCCCGCCATATTGACGAGGGTAGTCTTGCCTGCGCCGTTGCGCCCCAGCAGACCGTAGATGCTGCCCTTAGCGACGGTAAAGGATACCCCCGAGAGGGCGGTCTTTTTTCTGTAATCCTTGCAAATAGAATCAAATTCCATCTTGCTCATTTTCCGTCGCCTCCTTTCAGCATCTCGATGATGTCATCGGGGGATATCCCCAGCCGCTGTGCCTCAGTTATCAGCGGTCTGATGTAATCGTCGTAGAACTTCACGCGGCGGTCGTCGCGGACGTTCTGATTTGCGTTTTCTGCCACATACATACCCATTCCTCTTTTCTTATAGACAAGACCTTTATCCACCAGAATATTGACACCCTTGCGTATAGTTGCGGGGTTTATCCTGAGGGTCTGTGACAGTTCGGTTGTGCTTGGTATCTGTTCATCTGCTGCAAGCTGTCCCGTGACTATCTTGTCTTCGAGCCACTGCGCTATCTGTATATACAGCGGTTCGGTATCATTGAAGCTTGGATAATTCGCACCCATTCCGTCATCACTCCTTTGTTTTACACACAGTTCCCGACCGCGTCCGGTCGTCTCATGCCGGCAGAAGCATCTGCCAAGTCCTGCCTGTACGGTGGCTTGGTTGGTTAGTTACTTCTGTAACTAAGTATACCAGTAACCGACCAACCTGTCAATAGCCCGTCCCGAATTTTGTAGACATCCATAAATCTCGCCACTTACGTTTAGTGATATTGCTGCAAGTCGGGCAAAAAAAGAACAACACGCCGAAACGCATTGTTCTTTGTCTGTGCTGTGGGAGTTGCGCCTTAGCAGCGCGTTTGCAGCCCTCGCCAACCTCGCGCGGTTGGATCCGCTTTATTGCCGACGTTGGTGCTTGACCTCAGGATTGCGTACTGCTCCAGAGCTTATCCTTATTCAGCCAAACGCTGGCGCCGCCCTGCTCGTTCATTTTGTATTCCTTGTCGTCGTCGATCATCTGAAGCATTATTTTCGCGACCTCGGGGTCGAACTGTGTGCCGCTGCACTTTACGAACTCCTCGCGGACGTACTCCTGCGGCTTCGCGGAAGAATATGTCCTCATGGATGTCATCGCGTCGTAACAGTCTGCAACGCAGATTATCCTCGCGGCTTCGGGGATCTCCTCGCCTTTCAGTCCGTCGGGATAGCCGGTGCCGTTGTACTTCTCGTGGTGCGAACGCGCTCCGATGGAGAGGTCGGGCATTTCCGAGATTATCCGCAGTATGTCGTAGCCGATGACCGTGTGCTTCTTGATCTCGGCGAACTCCTCGTCGGTGAGGCGGGTTGTCTTGTTGATGATATCCTCGCTGACGCCGATCTTTCCGATGTCGTGCATAAGACCCATCTCGTAGATCTTTTCCTGCTCCTCGAGGCTCTTGTCCATACGCCGCGCGATCTCGGCGGAATACTCCGCGACTCTCCCCGAGTGGCCGTTGGTGTAGTGATCCTTCGCGTCAACGGTCTTGGAGAGTGCGATCATCATTTCCAGCGACAAGCGGTCGGCTCTCGCCGTCTGCCTGCCGATCTCCTGCTTGAGACCCGTCTGCAGATGATGGTGTTCCGTCTCGTCCACCAGCAGATAAAGCTTGCCGAAGTTCTCGCCGCCGTGTATCAGCTCGTTCTCCTCGGGCTTGTAGACACGTCCGTCGATGGTGACGCTCCCGCCGCTTTCCAGCGCCTGAGTTATCTCCTCGGGGAGCCTGCCCGTGGTCAGCTTGAGCTCAGGGTAAAGTCTGCCCGCGGGCTCGTTGAAGTACTGTATCGCGCCCTTTTCATCCACCGCGATAACGCCTTCCGACACTCTGTCGATCATAAATTCCCTCGCGATATCTCCCGTACCGAGAAGGTCACAGCGGAAGATGGCGATGAACATAAACAGCGTACCCAGCGAGAATCCGGGCATGGTGAAGTCATAGAAATCGGTGAAGCTGACCAGATCGAAGGTCTGGATAATAAAGAACACGCTCTGTGCGAATATGGCGAACAGCACCATCAGCAGGCGCTTTTTGGCGATCCTGTTGGTCTCCTTGAAGAGCGTTCTGACAAGCATGGTGATGCCAGCGATGATAAACACTATCAGCAGTGCCATATAAAGATGATGCACTATGCCGTCAGTGTGGGTGAATACGGGGAAGTAGCCGTCCATGCAGAAGTCGGTGTGGCGGTAATACAAGCCGTTGTAGTCGAGAGTCAGTATCACGCCGTATATCATAATATGCACGACGAAGAGCAGAGTCTTGAGCAGCGACGGCATTCTTACCCGACATAGTTCGGCAATAAAGAACATCAGAGCCAGCCCCGTCCAGATCCTGCCCGCGTAGGACAGTTTGAGCGAGGTGGTATAAGCTTCCTGGCTGTGAGTCTGGAGCTCGAGGAAGTAGCCGAGGTTATTGACGAGTGCAGCTGAGCAGCTGAGGAACAGATAACCGTGAAGTTTATTTTTCCATCTCCTGAACACCACGAGGCTTTCGGTGAAGAGCCCGAGGATATTGACGAGCTGGATAGTCAGAATAATATCATACATACAGTGTACCTATTGAAACAGTTTGGACGTTCATGCGTTCATGACCTTTCATTTTGAATTATAACATATCCTTCCACAAAATGCAAGTCTATTTCGGAGTTTGGGCAGCGCACCGCTGAGGGCAAAAAACGGCAGACCTCGCAGTCTGCCGTTTTTGTATGCTTATCCCTTCCTCCCCCGATAGTACAGCGCCTCGCCGTATATCACCGGAAGTACCACCGAGACCATTATCACAACAAACACCGCAACGGGATGCCCCAGCAGGGAGATGACCGCTCCCGCCACACCGCTCAGCGTAATGATGACGCCTGCAAATCGGTGCGTCCTGTACCAGATCTCGTCGTCCGAGACGATGTGCGGGGTGCGTATGCCGACTACCCAGTTCTTGCGTACCTTAGGCATATAGTTGCCCAGCACGATCATTGATACCGACACCACCAGACACGCTGCCGTGGGAACGTCCGTCAGCTTGCCCATCGCCGAGAGTATTATCATCAGCTGTGTAAGGAAGAACGTAGCGGGGAAGAATACGAGCAATACAGTCTCCAGCTTGCCTACCTGCTTCTTAGCTTCCAGACTCCGCAGATACAGACACAGCAGGAACATGATGACCGCACCCATGAGCGGCAGTGCGAAGACCGCGGCGGCTTTCGGCATGGTGGAGCCGGGCTTGCCGTTTATGTCCCAGTTGGTAACTATCCTGTCGGGCAGCCTGCCGAATACAGCCGCCCCCGGTATCGCCGAGCACCGACACAGAACTATGGCTATGATGTCATTCTTCTTGATCTTCTTCATCGTCCTGCTCCTCCTTATCTTTTTCATTCTCGTTTTCTTTGCTGTCGGGTGTGAACTGAGACACCCAGAGCATTATCTCCTCAAACACCGAGGTGTTCAGCGAGTAGTATATGAAATTCTTTTCTTTCGTCTCGTAGATGAGGTCAGCCTTTTTCAGCTGTTTTAAGTGGTAGGACACGGTAGCTCCCGTCATGTCGAAGCGGGAGGCTATGTCGCCGGCCGAGAGCCTGCCCTTTCTGAGCATCGTGAGTATGTCACGTCGCACGGGGTCGGACAGTGCCTTGAATGTTTCGGGAAATCCCATACGCCGCTCCTTTCTTTCGGGTTTTTTATTATCTTATCACAACTGCCGCCTGTTTGTCAACGGCAGAGCCGCCGCTATCATCGCCAGCGAGGCGACAGCCGTTATGATGACCGCCGTCCTGTAGTCCGGGACTTTCAGCTCGCCCTTGTAGAGCGAAACGCTGTCGCAGAGCCGCGTGGGAAGATACTTCTTCGCCTTGCCGTATATCCCCACGAGCGACATCGCGAAGTAGACCCCGCCCGTGCCAAGCATCACCTGAATGGTCGAGCCCGCAAAGGACGAGAAGAACACGATACAGCATATCATCAGCACCCCGAACAGCCACCAGCCGAAGCCCGCAAAGGCGATCTCGCTGACCACCGAGTTGTCCCAGTAGTATTCGCTGTAAAAATAGGTCACGCCCCAGCAGAGCCACAAACCCGCGCTCCAGGAGAGTATCATCACCATAAGCTTCGACAGCACCACCGCACTCCGCGAGAGCCCCTTTGTCAGCAGGGGTATCAGCGTGCCTCTCGTGTACTCGCCGGTGTACGTCCCGCTGAAAATGATGACCGCGAGGATAAGCGCTGTCGAGATGTTCTTGGCAAACTGCGTCCATGAGACAAGGGCTGTGATCTTCACCTCGCCGATGGTTATCCCCATGGACTTGTACTCGTCCGCCATCAGCTCCATGATCTTCGGGGTGAGCTTTGCGGTGGCGGGATTTAGTATGCCGATGAGCAGGAAGGTGAGCAGGATTATCATCAGACGCTTTGTCCTTATGAGCTCACGTACCTCTTTCTTGAAAAACGCAATCGAGCCTCTCATCTGCCGATCACCTCCATGAACATATCCTCCAGGTCAGACTCGTGACGCTCCAGACGAAGTATCGGTATCTCCTGAGCCGCAAGGAACGCCATAAGCCCGGCGCAGTCCCTGTCGGAAGCCTTCGGGAAGATGAGCCTGCCGTCGGAAAGCACGCAGTCGGGGAAAGCCGCCGAGACCTTGCCCGCGTCCTCGGAACGGGCTAGGGTGAGCTCCAGCGCCGAGCCGCTCTTCATGGCGTGGATCTCGTCAACAGTCCCCGAGAATACGGTCTTTCCGCCCTCGAGGAACGCCACGCGGGTGCATATCTTCTCGACGTCCGAGAGTATGTGGGTGGAGAATACCACCGAGGTCTGCTCCTTGGCGGCGCTGATTATCTCGAGGATATCCTTCCTGCCCACGGGGTCGAGGGCAGATGTGGGCTCGTCGCAGATGAGCAGCCGCGGACGGTTTATGAGCGCCTGCGCGATGCCGAGGCGCTGCTTCATGCCGCGGGAGTAGCCCCTGATGCGGTGCTTTTCCTTGTCGAGCCCCACCAGCTCCAGCAGCTCGGAGCAGCGCTGCTTCAGGGCGGCTCTGTCGAGACCTGTGACCTCGCCGCAGAGGGCGAGGTACTCGCGGGCGTTCATGTAGCCGTAGAACTCGGGGACGTCGGGCAGAAAGCCTATGCTGCCGCTTCTGAGGGTGCAGCCGTAGCTGACACGCTCACCGCAGACCTCTATCTCGCCGCCGTCGGTCTTGAGCAGTCCCAGCACGGCACGCATTGTGGTAGTCTTGCCCGCGCCGTTCCTGCCGATGAATCCGAAGACGCAGTTCTCGGGCACCGAGAAGCTGACGCCGTCCAGCACTTTCTTGCTCCCGAAGCT
>CAMVIL010000027.1 GCA_947167535.1 uncultured Ruminococcus sp.
GATCTCATTTATTTTATACGGATCGGTAAATCTGCTGAGATTTGAATAGATCCATACCGTCGAACTGTCACAGTCGGGGTCATGTACTGTTCCGCCTTCAACCATATAGCTGTGCTCTGTTATAGTGAACGAACAGTTTTCTGTGTACTCCTCGCCGTTATCCATTTTAAAGGTTATTTCAGCCTCGCTCTGACCGTCATTGTCGGGTGTCGTTCCTGCAAGCTCCAGGAATTTGCTGCCGTCACCGCTTATCGTGCAGGTCATTCCCGAAAGAACTATCCTCATGCCATAGTCATTTTCCTCGGGTGCTATGATAAAGTCGTTCTCAGAAATATGCGCCCTGATGATAAAGCTGCCCTCGTAATAATCATCCGCCATATCGTGACACAGCTGCTTGTGAGCATTGAGCTTTTTCTCATACTCTTCATTAGTTTCGGAACCGTTATATACGCTTAAATTATCCAGTTCTGTGAAGCTGTTCAGATAGTTTGTGAACTCCTCGTCTTTTTCTTCACAGTACCGATATGAGAACAGATCTCCGAAGCCAAGGATTACATCATATTCCTCGTCACCTATCTTCCAGTCGTTAGCTATCGTTATGCTGAGTGAGCCGTCATCATTTAACTCACAGTTTACCGACTGATAACCCCAGTAAAGCTCCGAAGCGTCATTGATTTCCTTGCCGTTAAAATAGTCAATATTGCATGGGATACACATTTGTAGACCGGCTTCAAAACGTTTATCGTCACCCTCGGCAAACGCAGTTCCGTCAGTTTTTCTCGCAGTCACAATAGCATAATCTCTTCCAACATCAGATACAACGCCCTCAACGGTAAAGTCGATGTCTGTGAAGGTGTTTTCCAGTATGACACCATTGAACGGCTGAGTAGTGCTTTCAAGCTCCTGAACATCACCTGTAACAGCCTTGCCGTTGTCTGTCGGCTTTGACTTAAAAGCATTGCCG
This sequence comes from uncultured Ruminococcus sp., assembly GCA_947167535.1. GTDB lineage: Bacteria > Bacillota > Clostridia > Oscillospirales > Ruminococcaceae > YE71. Next base: position 965 of record CAMVIL010000027.1, read on the forward strand.
TAATTGTACTGATACACTGCATAAGCTGTGAATCCGCATAAGCAGGCTGCCGCTGCGGCTATAATAGCAATGGATATCGTTCTTTTCCTTGTTCGTTTTACATTGTTAGTTTCCTTCATTTCAAATCCCGCCTTTCGCATGACGGAGGAGAGAATGCGCTGCCTAGAATCATCTTCGATCTCTGCTTGGTTATCTATATCCGCAAGCTCGTCTGCGAACATATTAGCAGCAGTCAGGGACAGATCTTCTTCCAAAGCCTTTAACCTATCTTCCATTACAAACCCTCCTCCAGTATTATTCTGAGCTTTCTAAGTCCCCGGGATAATCTCGTGTTGAGCGTATTGATATTCATGCCAAGTTCTTTTGCTATGTCGGTATTTTTCTGCCCCAAATAATACTTTCGTACAAATATCGAGCTGTCAGGCTCGCCAAGCTGCTTTATCGCACTTATAAGTTCGGTATCGGTGTCCTTATCTTCGCCTATAAAGTTTTCCAGCTCGTCAAAGCCGACGGTTTCAGGCAGCCTGCTGTGCTTGTGAAAAACATTTATACAGTGCCGCTTTGCTATGACCGACAGCATGGCACGCACCGACTGTATTTCAATATTGCTGCTTTGAACATTGGTGAATAAGATGTAGAAAATATCGCTGACAGCTTCCTCAATGTCTTCCCTTGTGCAGATGTCGCTCAGCTTTGCATGAGCTATCTTATACACAAAAGCGCTGTACTGTCCGACAGTAAGAGCAAGCCCTCGTTCGGGGTCGCTTTTCAGCAGCATGAGCAGTTCCTTATCATTCATATCAAAACCTCGCTAGTTGAAACGTTTCACTATATACAGTCAAGTTAGAAGGTCAAAAACTTTCATTTTATATGTAAACTATTTGTGAACAAGGCTTAAAACGGTCATTCTTTCCTCTTCCGATTCTTAAAACTCCCATACAGCCACTCCTCAAACTCCTGCGTCGTGATTTCCCCATTCTGACAACTATCCCGCATCTCACAAGCCTTGTAATTCCACTCTCTGAACTTATCGGGCTTGATCTGATTGACCTTCGTGCGAGCGTAGTACCGCTTGTAATATTTTCGGAACAGTGCGACAGCTTCGTCGGTTTTCAGCCTTTCATCATACTTTCTCTGCGCCCCTATCTGTTGACAGGTGCGAGTCTGCCCCTCACGGACTCTGTTGCAGAACTCGGAAACATAGTTGCCTTTGATGATGAAATACCGCCCGCAGATCTTGCACTTATGCAGCCGAATGTCGTACTCCAGCATTTTCGTAAACTCCAGCTCCAGCATATCGTGAATGGTGCTGACCGAATACTCCGCTGCCATGAACCTCGGAACATGATAGAATATCTGAACCCTGCCCGCTTCAAGCCCCAGCGCTTGTTCAAGCGGGCTTTTTTCGTCTGTCAGGACATGGCTCGTAAGCCGCTGAACGATCTCCGCAGGGGCAATGTTTCCACGCTTTAGCTGCCGGGCACTAAAGTTGCCGTTCATGGTGAAGCGTTCCTTGCGGTCGAAAGAGATAGGCGTATCGTATATGTCTGCGTAGAGCGAATAACGTTCACATGGCAGGAATTCTGACAGCTCGTCGGGATAGAACTCGTCATCGAACACAAATTCGATACGACGCAGCATTTCTTTCTGTACCTCGGTGATGTAGCGGATATAAGCGGGAATCGTGTCCTTAGTATATTCGTAGATGTACGGCGGGAAAATGCTGCTGTAAACAGATTGATAGAGATAATTACCGAGATCTGTGAGTGTTCGCTCCATGTGATCTTGCTCGACTTCATAGACTTCTTCATGGTTTTGGACTATGTCCTGCTTCTTTTTCGCGTGGCTGAAAAGATGCCCAAGTATCAAAAGTACTTCCTGTTCTTTCGTGAAATCTGTGTAGCAAAAGTCGAGTATGCCTTCACCGACGTGGAACGAAATGTCGAGTCCTGTGAATGGATTGAGCTTCCAAGTGGGAGCATTACGGTTTCGAGTTTTCAAAGTGAAAGCGTCACGGTAAACATAATCACCATTTGCATTTATGATGTCAAGCTCGTCAACGGGCTTTAGCGGTTCACGTTCCTCGCCCTCGGCAGGCGGCGTGTAATCCTCCATCTCGTACCGTGTGCTGACGTGAATATGTGCTATATGCTCGTCCTCGTCGAAATAGACCTTGTTAGGGAAACCGTCGTAAGCTATGTCAGGGCGGTTCGTGCGAATCGCATGATAGATCTCCAGCGGCGTGTATTCAGTGGAAATGGATTAGGAACAGAATGACGATTTTGTTCCTAATCACCCGCTGTTTTTCCAGTGCAGCTTTCGCTTCGGGGTTCTTGTCAATGGCGCTGTCCTCAGAGATGCTCCAGCCGCCGTCAATGCTGTCCTTATTGCTGTCTTCTTCCTGCTTGTCGGTCTCGCCCTTGTCGTCGGCGATAAGAACATCAGAAGTGTTGTTATTCGCAGCAGTTGCCGCAGCCTCGCTCACGCTTCCGCAGGCTGTCATGCCAGCCGCCATAACCAGTGCCATTACCATTGCCATAAACTTTTTCATAGTGATTACCTCTTTCTGAATATAGTTTTCCGACGGCTTTATTTGCCGTTCTGACCTATATACAGCTGAGAAGCCGATAATGTGACACCAATTTCAAAAAATTTTTTTTCCGTGTTTTTTTCGTCCGCGAGCGCCTTTACAATTATACCACACCCCGCAGGATCAGTCAAAAACATCATCTGTATTTTTGCAATGCAAAAACAAAGAGCTTAGCTCCCCATCGAGGTTTGCCAAGCTCATTTTCTTTATCATATCTCGACTGCGAGAACGTTCAATTAGTACTTTCAGGTCTGATACGTCCGTGTATCCTGTCGTTTTCCAGCCTTTCAAACCGCCTTGCCACCTCGTCGAGAGTCTCGTCATTCTTTGCAAAGTGGAAGCGTATGTATCTGTTTTCGTTTTCTTTAAAGAAACAGAATCCGGGCACGCCTGCTATACCGTATTCCTTTACCAGCAGTTTCGCGAATTCAAGGTCGCTTTTGTAGCCGTATTTTGATATGTCGGTCAGTACGAAGTAGGTTCCCTGCGGCTCGTTGTGAGCAATATCCAGATCATCAAGAGCCTTTATGAAGCGCTCCTTCTTTGCGGTGTATACCTTTTTCAGCTCGGCGTAGTATTCATCTCCGAAACGCAGCGCACATACCGCCGAATACTGCAGCGGTGTGGGAGCGCATACCGTGAATACATCGTGGAATTTGCGGATCTGCTCCAGTATCTCAAAGGGAGCGGTGACATATCCCAGTCGCCAGCCCGTCAGTGAGTAGGTCTTTGAAAGCGAGGTACAGGTGACCGTGCGCTCGAACATACCCGGCAGCGAGGCCAGATTTATATGCTTGTTGTCGCCGTAGATTATGTGCTCGTATACCTCGTCGGTGAAGACGTAAGCATCGTACTGCTTTGCCAGCCTTGCAATGACTTCAAGCTCGTCTTTCGTGTAGACCTTTCCGCAGGGATTGGACGGGTTGCAGAGTATCAGAGCCTTGGCGCCCTGCCTGAATGCGTCCTCGAGTTCAGTTTCGTCGAACTTGTAGTCTTTCCCCTTCAGCGATACGAATATAGGCTCTGCGCCGACTATCGCCGCATTGAGCGCATAGCTGTTGTAGTAGGGCGAGAAGATTATCACCTTGTCACCGGGGTCGAGAACTGCCATCATGGTGCTTATCATGCCTTCGGTCGAGCCTACCGTCACCAGCACTTCATCAGGTTTGACGTCAAAACCGAAGCCTCTCGACTGCTTCTCAGCTATCGCCATTCTCAGATCGTCGATGCCCCAGTTGGGTGCGTACTGATGATGAGCGGTCTTAGACTGCGCCTCAAGAGCGGATTTCAGTTCACGAGGCGGGTCAAATTCGGGAAATCCCTGCGAAAGATTTATAGCGCCATACTTGTTCGAGAGTATGGTCATCTCTCTTATCCGCGATTCGGTAAAAAGTTTTGACCTGTCGCTGAGTTGCTTCATTCAGACCTGCTCCTTTTCATAATGATCTACCTTTATATTTCACTCCCGAAAGCGCTTCGGTGAACTCGCGGTACATATACAGCGAGCCCAGCGCCACCAGCGGAAGACACTTTTCCTTCGCACGGCTGTACGCCGCGGCTACTCCGTCGGGAAGACGCTCAAAGCTCTCGGCGGGTATACCCTTGTCGGTGAAGACCTTAGCCAGCGCCGCGCTGTCCAGCGACCTTGGATTGTCGGGGGTGACGGTGTACGCCTTGTCGATCAGCTCCCCCAGCATATCCGCGTAGAGCCGGTAGTCCTTGTCCGCCATGACCCCGATGAGCAGCACTACCCTGCCCTCGAAGTACGTCCTGATGCTCTCCGCCGCGCGGCTGATGCCGTCGGGATTGTGAGCACCGTCGTAGATTACGTAAGGCTCGCGGCGAAGCACCTCGAACCTGCCCTGCCATACCGTCTCCGCAAGACCGCGTCGCACGGGATCGGTGTCCAGCGGCAGACCCGCTTCCCTCAGAAGCTCGGTGCACCGCATAACGTTCACGATGTTCTCCCGCTGATATGTACCGCACAGCGGCACAGTGAAGCTCTCCCCGCGCCAGCGGAAGGAAATCCCCTCAAGGCTGTATTCCACGTCGGAAAGCGGGCTGTCGTCATACAGAGTCAGAGGTGCCGACAGCTGCTCTGCCCTGCTGCGTATCACACTCAGCGCTTCGCTGTCGCTGCCGCCGAAGTACACGGGACAGCCTCTCTTGATGATGCCCGCCTTGTGCCCTGCGATCTCCGCGACGGTGTCGCCCAGAAATCCGCAGTGGTCGAGCGCCACATTGGTGATGACCGAAAGCAGCGGTGCGCTCATGACGTTTGTCGCATCACCATCGCCGCCCATTCCGCACTCCACCACCGCGATGTCGCAGTTCTCCTGCCGGAACAGCAGGTACGCCGCAGCCGCGATGACCTCAAACTCGGTGGGCTTCTCCGCCATAGAGTCGATGACAGGCTTGATGCTGCCGATCAGCTCCCCGAAGCGTTCTTTCGTGATCTCCGCGCCGTTTATGCGGTAGCTGTCGGTGACGCCCGTCATGGCAGGCGAGCAGAAGCTCCCCGTCCTCAGTCCCGAACAGCGCAGCACCGACGAGAGCATAGCTGCAAAAGAACCCTTGCCGTTGGTGCCCGAGATGTGTATTATCCTGAGCTTCTGCTGCGGGTCGCCGAGCAGCCTCAGCAGCTCCCTGACCCGTTCCAGACCCAGCACGCTGCCCCTTGCAGCCGCTTCTTTCAGGCACTCCTCAGCCTCGGCGAAGGTCATCTGCGTACCCTTTCAAGCTCGTTCATGAACGCCTTGTTGCGCATGAGGAAATAGATGATAGCGGTCTCGATAGCAGCGGTGACGATGTAGATAGGCACGCGCAGTACCAGAGTCTGCATGGGGGTGTGGAAGTAAAGGAACATACCTATCGACTTGATAAGCATAGAACCTACCATGTGTGCGGTAACGGTGGAAAGCGCAATCCTCGGCAGCAGAGCCTTGTCCATGCTTGCCAGCCCCTTGTGGAACATCAGACCCGAGATAAAGCCTACGCTTATCGCGCCCAGCGTGATAACGGGGTTGATGGAATAGCCCTTGAGCAGACAGCCGATGATATCCGACACGCCGCCCACAGCTGCGCCGACTGCGGGTCCCAGCATGATGCCCGCCATCTGGAGCGGCAGACCGCCCAGACCGATGCGGATACTGTCACCGATGTTGACCGCTAAAAACTTGTCGAACACGATGCTCATAGCGGTGAAAAGCGCCGCCAGTATCATGATCCTCACGCTGCCGAAAACCCTCAGTCCCGAGTTTACTGCTGTGCTTCTGTTGTTTGTACTCATAACAAAAAACCTCCTTTTCCACATCATACGACGGAAAAGAAGGCTCAACGTCTTTATTCCATTGTCCTATGAAGCGGGATGCAAAATACGAACCGCAAGCCGAGGTCTCTCCGCGGCTTTTCGTTTGACTGACAACTCCCCGTTCAGCCAACACTTAACGAACGTAATTTTACTCTTCAAAAATGTATTTGCAGTTTTAACTGCGTGTATATTATACATCTATATTTCTGTTTTGTCAATACCCTATTTCGGCAGTAGTGTTTCATTATTGTAAACAATCATCGAACAGTCGTCCGAAGAAGAGCTTCGCGGCAGTGTGACCAAGTCACAGAAACAAAGCGAATAATGGTGTATAATAAAGGTACAATAAAAAACAGAAAGGATGTTTCACTATGGCAGTAAAAAACGTAACAATAGAAAACTTCGCGGAGATCGCAAGCAGCGAAAAGCCCGTGCTTCTGGACTTCTACGCAGACTGGTGCGGCCCCTGCAGAATGGTCTCCCCGCTGGTAGACCAGATCTCCAACGAGCACACGGAGATCACCGTCGGCAAGATCAACGTGGACGAACAGCCGGAGCTCGCAGCGCAGTTCGGCGTTATGAGCATACCGATGCTCGTTGTCATGAAAAACGGCAGAGTCACCGCGCAGGAGATCGGCTTCCGACCCAAAGAGGCGATCCTTGCTATGTTAAACGGCTAATTCACGCAGGCGGGTCTTGTCGAGGATACGCACACCTTTACGCGACACCTCGACAATGCCCTCATTGGCGAAGTATTTGAGCATTCGCGAGACGACTTCGCGGGCAGAGCCTATGTACTTCGCGATCTGCTCCTGAGTCAGCGAGATGGTGTCGGAGGATATTCTCACCGACTCGTCGTGCAGGAATATCGCCAGACGCCTGTCCATGCTCATGAACAGGATCTGCTGCATGACCCACATGACGTCGGAAAAGCGGGACACGGCAGTCTCCAGCGCGAATATGCGGATGTCGGGGTACTTCTCGGACATCTGCTTGAACGCCGCACCGCTGAGGACGATGCACTCGCTGTCCTCCTCGGCGTCCACCGCCACATCAAAAGTGACCGCCTGCAGAACGCAGGAAGCGGACAGCATACACATCTCCCCCTTGTGGAGGCGGTAAAGGGTGATGTCCTTGCCGTCCTCGGACAGGAGATATGCGCGCAGGCTCCCCGAGCAGACAAAGAATGCCCCCGAGCAGTCGCTGCCGCTGTGGAGATTCGTGCCTTTCGCGAAGTTTTTCTTCGCCGAATTCTCACAGATGAACCTGCGGTCGGCATCGGACAGAATATCCCAGAACGGGAAGGCCTTCTGATAAAATTCTTCAAACATAACGTTTTTCCTTTCGGAGGTATTTATGAAAACTGTAATTATAGTCGGAGCCGCAGACGGCTCTGCGAGTCGGCAGTCCGTTCGCAGATGGTAAAAGACTACATCTGCACCGAGGACGTGTAAGCTATGGGACAATTATACCATGTTCCCCGAACTCTGTCAATCCGACACCCGCGCCCGCTATATCAAAAACGGATAACCGTCATCCGCGCGGCTATCCGTTTTTCCCTGTCATCACGCGGCCTATCCCCATGTCACCGCTGCGGTGCGGAAGAGTGGGGACAGGGCGTGCGCTTGCCTGCTCCGACTCGAAGAAGAATTTCCGACTTCATCTACGAACTCGGTAAGACCCTCGACCCGAACGAGAATGAACAGCGCGAGGAATACTTTCGCCAATGAGAATACTTTGCGAAAAGCATTCACCCGACGTGCATTTCAGATCGAGCACGGTCTGGACAGTTGCAGCGAGCAGCTTGAATTCTTCGGAGATACCGTGCTGAATACGGTGGTGACAAGGGAAATTTACAAGCGTTTCACCGAGATCTCCACAAGCACGGTCGATGCGCCGTTTGAATCAAAGTGCAGTGAGGGCGACCTGTCAAAAATGCGCACTCACTTTGTCAGCAAGGAATATCTTTCAGAGCGAGCAAAGGAACTTGAACTTGACCGCTTTATCCTTTACGGCTCTGACGAAAATGCGACCGACAGCAGCCGCGAGGATATGATGGAAGCACTCATCGGTGCGGTGGCGGTCGACTTTCCAAACCGCACATCCGCAAGAGAACGTGCGGCTATGATGGCTGTTGGCTTCATCCAGCAAAACGGTCTTTGGGTCGATCTGAAAAATGCGAATCTCGAACCGAGATTTGAGGACGCTATCAATCAGCTGCAAGAGCTCAAGCAGAAAAAGTACGACGATGAACCCGAGTACACCTTTGAAGAATGGGACGGCGGCTGGAAGTGTAGCTGTACTTGCGGCGGTGTAGTTGGTTATGGTAAAGTGTCAAGTAAAACTAAGGCTAAAAAGAAAGCGGCGTTTATGGTTCTGGTGAGACTTCTGAAAAGTGCTGGACTTTGCAGCGAAGAGCATACTATGTGGCAGATGCATAGAAGCGACAAATAATTGAAAAAATGGGCGGTTCCGTGCAAACGAAGCCGCCCTCATTTTCTGTAATATGACTCATTTAAGCTTTATGCTTTTTACTGCCGAGTATTCCGAGTAGTATATCTTTCCATCTGATGTCTTATATGTTCTTACTTTGACGTAATATGTTTTACCTTTTTGCAGCCCTGTCAGGCTCTTTGTAGTCTTTTTGGTGGAGATAACGTTTGAGGTCTTGGCTGTGAATTTCTTTGATGTCGAGTATTTTATCTCATAGCCGCTTATACCTTCTGTTTCTTTAAGCGTTATCTTCATCGTCCGTGTCTTTGGGGATGACAGCGTAAAACCGGCGGGCTTTTTTGGCTTTATCGTAGAGGTCTTTGTGACCGTGCCTGAGCAGTATGTCTTGTTGATAGTTCCCGACTGATTGCCTGTACCTATTATCTTTACCGATGCAGTCCCTGCTCTTAAATTATTGCTATAGCCGGCTATCTTGTAATCTATATTCCGTGTCAGGACCTTGCTTCCGTCATTTACAGTGACCGAGGG
>CAMVIL010000028.1 GCA_947167535.1 uncultured Ruminococcus sp.
AGTGTATATTATTCAATAAAGCCGCAGACGAAGTCTGCAAAAGGAGCGCAAGCTCCGCAGCCCGTGCGAAGCAGGGGCCTGGGTTCAGTATTATTCAATCATGAAGCCGAGCGGGCTTGCTTGCAAGAGCTCCGAGGCGAAATGATTCAATAAAGCCGCAGACAAAGTCTGCGAAAGGAGCGTAAGCTCCGCAGCCCGTGCGCAGCAGGGGCTATACTTTATTATAGCACAAAACTCAGAATTGTCAACCTGCCCGAGAATGTGAAAACATTAACAAAAGGCGGGGGCAAAAAAACGCCCGCAGTGGTTAAATAAATGAAAAATTATGTATTTTACGGAAAAGCCTTGAAAAAAGCGTAGGAGTATTATATAATTAGTTGTATATCGTTATTTTGAAAATAGGGGGGTGACGCTCTGTGAAAAGGCTCAGAGGTATCAGGCTGTCGCACAGAAAAAATACCGAAAACTGCGCGACAGTGGATTTTCCGCTGCCCGAAATAGTGCGTATTCCTATGGCTATGACTATGGGTAAAGCCTGCCAGCCGCTGGTCAAGGCCGGCGATCACGTCAAGGTGGGTCAGAAGATAGGCGACACCGACGAGGTCTTTGCTGCTCCCGTCCACTCGGGGGTCTCGGGCACCGTCAAGGCGGTCAAGGATTTCCGCACCGTGCTGGGGATCACCTGCAAGATGGTCGAGATAGAGACCGACGGCGAACAGACCGTCTCGGAAGAGGTCAGACCGCCTGTCATCACCGATAAGGAAAGCTTCATCAGAGCCGTCCGCGAGAGCGGCGTATGCGGTCTCGGCGGCGCGGGATTCCCTACTCACATGAAGCTTTCACCGAAAGAGAAGATAGATACCATCATCATAAACGGCGCCGAGTGCGAGCCTTACATCACCGCAGACTACCGCGAGATGCTGGAGTGCCCCGACGACATAATCGGCGGCATACGCCTGATAAAGGATATGCTGGGAATAGACCACGCGATACTCGCTATCGAAGCCAACAAGCCCGCTGCCATCAAGAACTTCACCGAGATGGCGGACGGCGACGACACCATCGACATCATAACTCTGCCGTCCATCTACCCGCAGGGCGCGGAGAAGGTCATAATCTACAACGCTACGGGACGTATCGTCCGCGAGGGGGAGCTTCCCTCTCAGCAGGGAGTCATCGTTATTAACGTCTCCACCGTAGCTTTCATTTACCGCTATACCAAGACTGGTATGCCGCTGGTGGACAGGCGGCTCACCGTTGACGGCAACGCCGTCGGCACGCCTAAAAACGTAAGGGCGGTCATCGGCACTCCGCTCCGCGGGATCCTCGAATACTGCGACACCGACCTTACGCACCTGAGAAAGCTCATCGGCGGCGGTCCCATGATGGGCGTGAGCATCCCCGACATCGACCTGCCTGTGCTCAAGACTTCCAACGCGCTGCTGGCACTCGACCATTTTGACGAGCGGGAGACCTCTGCCTGCATACGCTGCGGACGCTGTGTCCGCGTCTGTCCGCTGGGACTCATGCCCTGCGACATCGACCGCGCCTACAAGAACCGCGACATCGCCGAGCTGAAAAAGCTTAAGGTGAAGCTCTGCATGAACTGCGGCAGCTGCACCTACATCTGCCCCGCCAACCGCAAGCTGGCGGAGACCAATCAGCTGGCCAAGTCGCTGATACCCAGAGACAAGTAAGGGGGACGGAACAGATATGAATAAGCTGGTAGTTTCGCCGTCGCCCCACGACGAGAATTACACCAAGACTTCCGACATAATGCGCGACGTGCTGATAGCGCTGACTCCTGCGCTGGTGGCCGCGACCTATATTTTCGGTCTGCGGGCACTGCTGCTGACAGTGGTGTGCATCGCAGGCTGCGTCGGCACGGAATACCTTTGCCGCAGGCTGATGAAGCGCTCCAACACGATAAGCGACCTCTCGGCTGCCGTTACGGGAATGATACTGGCATTCAACCTGCCCGTGACGCTGCCTCTGCCGACGGCTCTGCTGGGCTCGTTCATCGCGATAGCAGTTGTAAAGCAGCTGTTCGGCGGTCTGGGACAGAACTTCGCCAACCCCGCCATCACGGCGCGTATCGTGCTGATGGTATCCTTCCCCGCGCAGATGACCCGCTGGGCGCTGCCGTTCTACTACAACGAACCCTCCGACGTCATGACGGGACCTACTCCCCTGGTGACAAAGTCGGCGACATATTTAAATCTCCTGCTGGGCAAGACCACGGGCTGTCTCGGTGAGACCTGCGCGGCAGCACTTATGCTGGGCGGGCTTTACCTCATCATCAGGAGAGTCATCTCCCCCGCAGCACCGCTGAGCTTCATAGGCGTGCTGGCGCTGCTGTCGGCGATAAACGGCGACGACCCGCTCTACCAGATACTCGCAGGCGGCGTTATGCTTGGCGCATTCTTCATGGCTACCGACTACGCCACCACCCCCGTCACCACCAAAGGCAAGCTGATATTCGGCGCGGGATGCGGCATCGTGACCTTTATCATCAGAAACTTCGGCTCATATCCCGAAGGCGTGTCATTCTCGATACTGCTTATGAACATACTCACGCCGTATATCGAACAGCTCACACGTACCAAAGTATTCGGCGCAAAGGAGGCGGCAGACGAATGATGGGAAAGATAAAGCCCACTATTGTGCTGACGATGATCTGCATAGCGGCAGCACTTCTGCTGACCTTTGCCTATGAGCTCACAAAAGACAGAGTCGCCCGGCAGAAGGCGCTGAAGTTCTCGGCAAGCGCCGAGATGCTTTTCGGCAAAACTCAGATACGGCTCATTGACAACGACTTCGGCTGCGACGAGATAGAGACAGTTGCCGTCACCGACGACGGCAGAGTCGCCATGCAGCTTGTGGTGGACGGCTACGAAAAGGACGGCATCAACATACTGATAGGCTTCGACAGCGACGGCGCTGTTTCGGGGATAGAGTTCATCTCCCTCGCCGACACACCGGGACTCGGCTCCAAGGTCAGGGATATACCGGCGTTTCGTGAGCAGTTTATCGGTCAGACGGAGCCTCAGGACAGCTTTGACGCCATAAGCGGCGCCACATTTTCCTCAAAGGGCATGAAGCACGCCGTCGACACCGCCCTCAGCATATACAACGAGAACAAGGAGGCGATCCTTAATGGCTGAAAAAAAGCGCACTCCCGCGCAGGAGTTCTCGAAGGGCATCATTAAGGAGAACCCCACACTGGTAATGCTTCTCGGAATGTGCCCGACGCTTGCCGTCACCACTCAGGCGATGAACGGCATCGGCATGGGGCTTGCCACGACTTTCGTACTGCTGGGCTCCAACATTGTAATTTCCGCGCTCCGCAAGGTGATACCCGACAAGGTGCGCATACCCTCTTTCATCGTGATAATCGCAAGCTTTGTTACCCTCATAGGCTTCCTGCTGGAGGGCTTTGTACCGTCGCTCTACGACAGTCTCGGCATCTACCTTACCCTCATCACGGTAAACTGCATAATCTTCGGACGCGCGGAGATGTTCGCCAGCAAGCACGGCATCGGCGCTTCAATACTCGACGCTCTCGGCATGGGACTGGGCTTTACGCTGGCGCTGTTCCTGATGGGCTCGGTGCGCGAGATATTAGGCTCGGGCAAGTGGCTGGGGCTTGCTATCCCCTACTTAAAGGACACCCCAATGCTGCTGTTCATCATGCCTGCGGGCGGATTCTTCACTCTGGGCTGCATCATCGCGGCGGTGAACAAGCTTGCCAAGCGCAAGCCGCCTGCCGAGATAGCCTGCGGACAGGGCTGCGGTGAATGTCCCCATGCGGACAGCTGCGGCGGAAAGGCGGGTGAGACGGCATGAAGACTCTCATAGTGATACTTCTGTCGGCCATGCTCACCGACAACTTTGTGCTTTCAAAATTCATGGGCATCTGCCCGTTCCTCGGAGTTTCAAAGAAGCTTGACAGCGCTTCGGGAATGGGGCTTGCCGTTACCTTCGTAATGATATGCGCGACGATAGTCACCTACCCGATACATCACGGCATACTCGTCCCCGCGCATCTGGAATACTTCGACACGGTGGTGTTCATACTCGTCATCGCGCTGTTCGTGCAGATCGTGGAGACGGTGCTGAAAAAGACGATACCCTCGCTCTACAAATCGCTGGGCGTGTATCTGCCGCTTATCACCACAAACTGCGCCGTGCTGGGCGTTACGGTGCTGAACATCGACAACAGCTACGGATTTTTGCAGTCGATAGTCAACGCACTGGGTGCGGGGCTGGGCTTTATGCTGGCTCTGGTGATATTCTCGGGCGTGCGCAAAAAGCTTGAGTACGCAGACATCCCTGAGACCTTCAAGGGAGTCCCCGCAACGCTCATCGCCGCGTCCATCGTCTCGGTGAGCTTTATGGGCTTCTCGGGACTGTTCGGTTAAGGGGGCGGGCTTATGATGACATATCTGATACCCGTCCTGATAGTCGGCGGCTGCGGAGTGCTGGCGGGCGTGCTGCTCACGGTGGTCTCCAGGCTGTTTTACGTCAAGGTCGATGAACGTGTGCAGAAGATAAGCGAGGCGCTGCCTCAGGCAAACTGCGGCGCCTGCGGGTTCGCGGGCTGTGCAGACTATGCAAACGCCATAGTGAACGAAGGTGCTGAGACCAACCTCTGCCGTCCCGGCGGCAAGGACGCCGCCGAAAGCATAGCCGAGATACTCGGCGTGGCGGCTGCGGAGGTCGTGCCCATGACCGCCATCGTAAAATGCAGCGGTGACTGCAACGCCGTCAAAGAGGAATTCGAGTTCGGCGGACTGCGCTCCTGCAAGGCGGTCAAGAGATACTACGGCGGGTCCAGCTCCTGCAAGTACGGCTGTATCGGCTACGGTGACTGCGTTGCGGTCTGCGAGTATGACGCTATAAGCGTCAGGGACGGACTGGCGAGGGTGACTCCGCTCAAATGCGTCGCCTGCGGCAAATGCGCCGCTGCCTGTCCCAATCAGCTGATAGCAATAAAGCCTCTGGCGCAGCATACTATGGTGCTCTGCTCCTCGAAGGAGAACGGCAGGAACACCCGACTTGCCTGCCGCAAGGGCTGTCTCGGCTGCAAGCTCTGCGAGCGCAACTGCATCGAGGGCGCCATAAGGGTCGAGGACAACCACGCGATAATCAACTACGACCTCTGCAACGACTGCGGCCTCTGCGTCGAGACCTGTCCCGCAAAGGCGATACACAGAGTGTGAGCCCGGGCGGTATATCATATATTACAGGAAGATGTTTTAGTAAATGAATAAGGATCTAATAAAGGGGATCTCTCACGGCATACCGATAATGCTCGGATACCTTTCGGTGTCCTTCGGCATCGGGATAATGGCGGTGAGGGCAGGGATAACTCCCTTTCAGGCGACGATGATATCCCTCACCAACCTGACTTCGGCAGGTCAGGCTGCGGGCATCGGCATAATAGCTTCGGCGGGGACCCTCGTCGAGATGGCACTGGTGCAGTTCACCATCAACCTCAGATACGCGCTGATGTCGCTGTCGCTTTCCCAGAAGCTTGACAAGAAAAAATTCACACTGCCCAAGCGGCTGCTGGCGTCCTACGGCATCACCGACGAGATCTTCGCGGTGTGTTCGGCTCAGAAGGAACCTCTGACGCCCGCATATATGTACGGCATGATACTTATAGCCACCGCAGGCTGGGTGGCAGGAACTATACTCGGTGCGGAAGCGGGCAGCATTCTGCCCAAGGCGGTCACCGACGCCATGGGCATCGTGCTCTACGGAATGTTCATCGCGATATTCATCCCGCCGATACACAAGCACAAAAACGTGCTGTTCACCATATCCGCAGCGGCAGCGCTGAGCATACTGTTCAGATATGCCATCAAAGCAGTTTCGGCGGGATTTGCCATAATCATCTGCGCCGTGATAGCCTCAGCGGCAGCAGCGGTGCTGTTCCCCATTGACGACAGCAGCTCCGACGAAAGCGAGGCGGCAGAATGAGCATAGCGATATACATTGCAGTGATGGCAGGCGTGACCTACCTCATCAGGATGCTGCCGTTTACCTTTTTCCGCCGCGAGATAAAGTCGAGATTTCTCAAAAGTTTTCTGTACTACATACCCTACGCGGTGCTTGCCGCGATGACGATACCCGCGATATTCTACAGCACGGGAAGCTTTGTCACAGCAGCGGCTGGCACGGCAGTAGCGCTTGTGATGGCGTGGTTTGATCTGCCGCTGATAGCGGTAGCGTTAGCAGCAGCCGGCACGGCGTTTGTGACGGGAATATTTTTTTAAAGCATAAAAATATCAGACCCCCGAGATCGTAAAAAAGCGGTTTTGGGGGTTGCTTTTTTGTCGGGATTATAGTAGAATATTATAAAAGCTGACTGAAAGCGGTGACAGTATGAAAACTGACAGAAACGACAAATTTTTACAACGCGCTCTTGAACTGACCTCACAGCTCTCCGAACAGGAAAAGCTCGGGCTGCTCACTACTCACCATGAAAAAGCAGAACGGCTCGGGCTGGAGGAGTTCTATATCGGCACAGAGGTCGCACGCGGTTACGTGGGCAGGAGCGAGGACAAGCCTTCGACCGTATTCCCTCAGCCGATAGGTCTCGCCGCCACTTTCGACCGCGAGCTTATGCATCGGCTGGGCGAGATAGCGGGGGACGAAGCTCGCGCTTACTATAACCTCGACCCTCATGGCGGGCTGATGCTCTGGGGACCTACCGTTGACATGGTGCGCGACCCGCGCTGGGGGCGTACTGAGGAAGCCTACGGCGAGGACGTCTGCCTCGCGGGTGAACTCACTGCCGCCTATACTCACGGCATGGCGGGGGAGAACGCCGACGGATTCTTCAAGACTGTCCCCACCCTCAAGCACTTCTGCGCCAACAACAACGAGGCCGAACGCGGCAGCTGTGATGCTTACCTTACGCCGCGGCTCAAGTATGAATACTACTACGCCGCCTTCGAGAACGCTATCCGCTTCGGCGGGGCAAGGAGCGTCATGGCGGCTTACAACGAGATAAACGGTCTGCCTGCTATCATGGACCCCGAGCTTGAAAGCCTGCTCAAAGCCCAGTGGGGGCTCTGGTTCGTGGTCAGCGACGGCGGGGATTTCTCCCAGAACGTCCTCGCTCACAGGTACACCGAAAGCCATGCCGAAGCCTATATGCTCTCGCTGAAAGCCGGCTGCGATACCATGACCGACGTGGACGAACTCGTGAAGGCAGCGGCTGAAAAGGCGCTGGAGCAGGGACTCGTCAGCTGGGAGGATATCGACCGCTCGGTGACAAATACTCTGTACGCAAGACTCAGGCTGGGTCAGTTCGACAGGACGGAGTTCGACAGCATCGGCAAGGAAGTCATCGACTGCCCTGCTCACCGCGAGGTGAACGCCCGCGCCGCCCGCGAGCAGATGGTGCTCCTCAAAAACGACGGCATACTCCCCCTCGACGAGAGCGCAGGCAGGATAGCCGTAGTGGGCGCCCTCGCCGACGAGAGCCTTATGGACTGGTACACCGGCTACTCCACCTACCACTGTTCGGTGCTGGAGGGTATGCGCAAAAAGTGCGGCGAGGTGCTGCACGACTCCCTTTGGGATATCGTGGCGGTGAAGGCGCCAAACGGAAAATACCTCTGCGCCTACGAGGACGGAAGCGTCCGCGCCGACGCCGACAGCGTCACCGAAGCCGCACAGTTCGAGCTTCAGGACTGGGGCGAGAACTGGTGCAATCTCTTCTCGGTGAAGCACCGCCGCTACGTCAGATTCTGCGACGACGAGATAAAGCTCCACAACCGCACGATATACGACTGGTTCACCCGCGAGACCTTCAACCTGAAAGACTACGGCGGGCGCACCCTCATCGAGGAATTTCTGGGGCACGGGCGGCTGACCTGCACCGATGACGGCATACTCTCCGTCAGAAACAGTTCCGCCGTCACCGACGACCTGCTCTGGGATGTGGAGACGTTGAGCAGCGGCAGAGACCGCGCAGCCGCCATCGCGAGTGAGTGCGGCACCGTTATCTACTGCGTCGGCAACTACCCCGTGCAGACCGCTAAGGAATGCTACGACCGCAGGACTCTGGCTCTGAACGTTCAGGCGGGCATGACACAGCTGCTGGCGTCGGTCAATCCCCGCACGGTGCTGATGCTGGTGTCCAGTTACCCCTACGCTGTGTGTAAGGAGTCGGAGAGTGCGGCGGCGGTGATATGGAGCAGCCACGCGGGCGCGGAGCTGGGCTCTGCAGCGGCGGACACCCTCTTCGGAGACAACGACCCCGCAGGACGTCTGCCGATAACATGGTACCGCTCGGAGCTCGACCTGCCGGACATCTTTAACTACGACATAGCTTCGGCGGGCAGCACATATATGTACTTTGAGGGCAAGCCGCTCTACCCCTTCGGACACGGGCTGGGATACGCGAGCTTTGAATATCTCGGCATGAAGCTCTCGGGCTGCGGAGACAGCCTCACCGCCGAAGTGACGGTAAAAAACATCTCCGACCGAGACGGCAGCGAGGTGGTGCAGGTATACTTCGGCCTGCCCGATTCGGCAGTCAGCCGCCCGATAAAGAAGCTCTGCGGCTTCGAGAGGGTCAGCATCAAGGCGGGCGGGACGGTCTGCGTCAAGATAAGCATACCCCTCTTCCAGCTCAGGATATACGACGTCCGCGCCGCGAAGATGATAGTCGAGGGCGGAAAGTATCTGTTCATGGCGGGAGCGTCGTCTGGGGACATACGCCTGACCGAGAGCTTTGAGATAGCAGGAGACACGCTGTCTCCCCGCGCCGACAGCTTTGCCGCCCACAGCTTCGACTCGGCAAAGAACATACGTCTGCGCTATTCGCAGTCCTGCAAGACCGACTGCGCCTGTCCTGCGGGATGGGGAGCAGAAGCGGTCTACGGCGGGCTCTCCTTTGAGGGAGCGGCGGCTATCGAGGTGCGGGCGCTGTCTCTGGCGTTCCCCGCAAAGCTCACGGCAGTCATCGGCGGGACGAGCCTTGAAGCCACCGTCCCCATCGGCAACACCCGCGAGGACTTCGGGATGTGCCGCTTCGAGCTGCCCGAGAACATCAGCGGCGATTCGCTGACGCTGAAGATCGGTGACTTCTGCTCGGTGCTGGACATCAGGATCATAAGAAGCACCGCCACACAGGCATAGACCCCATCGGGATCAACGGCATTCTCTTTCGCCGAAGATCCCGATTTTTTCTTCAGGATATGCGGTCTGTCGCAGAATAAAAAATTTACACTCCGCACCCCTTTACAAATCGTACTATTTTGTGGTATAATATAATGTGATTGTGCAAAAACACTCTTTTTCAGCGAAAGGAAAATATAAATGACAAAGAAAAACACCAAAAAGGAATACGGCAACGAATCGATAGAAGTGCTGGAGGGCGCGGACAGAGTCCGCAAGAGCCCTGCCGTTATTTTCGGCTCCGACGGGCTGGGCGGCTGCAAGCACTCGGTATTTGAGATACTCTCAAACTACA
>CAMVIL010000029.1 GCA_947167535.1 uncultured Ruminococcus sp.
GCATATAGATCGCGAACACCAGTCCGATTAGGAAATTCACCAGCATGGTGAGGGTCCCCGATGCGAAGTTCACCATACCGCTGAGGGTATTTGACAGGAACTTGCCGTCCTTTATCTTGTCGGTTATCATCGCGATGACCTTCGCGGCGGAGAGCCCGCTCTTCTTGATGTACTCGTTGAGAGTCGGGTTTGAAGTCGCCAGCTTGAAGGCGCGGTTGATAAAGTCTGGCACCTGCTCATACAGCTGCAGCGCCGTATCCTTTATAGAAGGTATCAGCAGCGCAAGCAGCAGTGTCACCAGTCCGCCCACGCCGACAAGCGTGAGCAGTATCGACACGGGACGGGCTATCTTGTGCTTTATCTTTCCTCGCGATTCTCCAAGCTTCGGTTCGCCGAACAGCTTGCGCTCGATAAAGCTCATGGGCACATCAAGCACCAGCGCCATGATACAGCCCAGCACGAAGGAGGCGAATATCTCCGCGAACACCGCAAGCCAGTGCTCAACGGTCTTGTACTTGTTCAGCCCCCAGTAAAGCAGCACGCCGAACGCCACCAGCATCAGCATCTGATAGAAGCTGCGGTTAGTTTTCTTATTCATTTATTGCCTTTTCCTTTTTTCTATATCTTACGACGGACACTATCCATGCTACTATCTCGGCTATGAGCGCCGCCGCCATCAGTATCAGCAGGAAAATGAACCGTCCCAGCTCTTCAAGTCCCGGCATCATGCCGCCGCCGACAAAGAAAAACTCCTCGTATATGGCATACCCCAGCACGATACCGCTGGAGACGCAGGTGAGTATGAACGCCGCCTTGTATCTACCGAAGAACTCAGCCTTGTAGCCCTTTACTCCCTTGTGGCCGATGTATATCATAGCCGCCGCGATAGCGCACTGTATCAGCGCGATGGTGTAGCTCTGGGGAGCAGCCACCGAATAGGTGTACGGGTCAAAGTACAGCTCCACCTTGTCGCCGACCTTCAGGTTCTTCTCCTGCTTTGACGTCAGCCCCTTAGTCCATGAAGCCACAACAGGGACCTCGCCCTTTTTGCCGTTATAGTCATACTCCGCCATCGGTATCTGCATGACCCGCTCTTCGACAGTGGAGTCCTTAGACTTTTTGTAGTTGTAAGTCTCCTCGGATATTTTGGTGACAACACCGGGAACTATATCCAGCTGCGAGTTTTGGTAAAAGACTTCCACCGCCAGAAACAGCCCCGCTATAAGTGCCAGAATACCGTAAGTGAGCAGCAAACGCTTGAATGTCATATATCGCTCCTATCAGTCGAGCTCCAACTCCATGATAGGCTTGAGCACGTCGCCGCCGGCGGGCACCATCGGCAGAACGTTTACGTCCTTGTCGATGACGCACTCTACCAGAACAGGTCTGCCCTGCTTTGAAAGCTCGATAGCCTTCTTCAGTCCCGGCTCGATGTCCTCCTTGTTTACTATGCGAACACCCTCGATGCCGAAGGCCTCGGCGAGCTTCATATAGTCGGTGCCGCGGTCGATGGTAGTCTGGGAGAAGCGCTTGTCATAGAACAGTCTCTGCCACTGACGTACCATTCCCAGCACGTTGTTTGTGAACACCAGCTCGATGGTGGGTATGCCGTGCTTTGCAAGGGTGGACAGCTCGTTGCAGTTCATGAAGAAGCTGCCGTCGCCTGCGATGTTTACTACCGTCTTGTCGGGGTTGCCTATCTTGGCACCGATGGACGCGCCCAGACCGTAGCCCATAGTTCCCAGACCGCCCGAGGAAGCAAACTGTCTCGGCTCGGTGAAGTCATAGAACTGCGCCGCCCACATCTGATGCTGACCTACTTCGGTGGTGATTATCGCCTTGCCGTCGGTCAGGTCGTTGAGCTTCTCGATGACCTGGTTGGGGAGCACCTCGTCCTCGCGGCTTATGGGAGCCATAGTCAGAGCGTACTGCTTCTTCCACTCGGCTATCTGCGCGATCCACTCGGGATGGCGCACCTGCGGGAGCAGTTCGTTGAGCTTCTGGATAACGTATTTCAGGTCGCCGTTGACATAACAGTCGGGAGCGACGTTCTTGCCTATCTCGGCAGGGTCTATCTCTACGTGTACTACCTTAGTATGCTTCGCAAAAGTCTTGGTATTCAGCGCAACTCTGTCGGAGAAGCGGGAGCCCAGAACTATCATGAGGTCGCACTCCTTGAGCGCAAGAGATGCAGTCTTTGTGCCGTGCATACCCAGCATTCCCACGAAGCGGGGATCCTTGTTGTAGTACGCCGCCTGTCCCATAAGAGACAGAGAGATCGGCGCGTCGATACGGCTGACGAACTCGCCCAGCGCACCCTCAGCGCCGCAGGATACAACGCCGCCGCCTGCATATACGAAAGGTCTTTCGGCGGACTTGATAAGCTCAGCCGCACGCTCGATCTGCTCGTTGATGTCGTCGGGATTGTGGTTGATGATCTCGGCAGGCTTCTTCGGCTCGTAGTCGGTAACAGCCGCAGTAACGTCCTTGGGGATATCGATCAGCACAGCGCCCTTGCGTCCCTCGTTGGCGATGTAGAAAGCCTCGCGGATAGTGTCTGCCAGATCACGGACGTCCTTGACGATAAAGTTGTGCTTGGTTATCGGCATGGTGATACCGCAGATATCTACCTCCTGAAAGCTGTCCTGACCGAGGGAAGCAGTGCCGACGTTACCCGTGATAGCTACCAGCGGGATAGAGTCCATGTTAGCGGTAGCGATACCGGTAACGAGGTTGGTGGCACCCGGGCCCGAGGTCGCGATAACAACGCCTGTCTTACCGGTAGTACGTGCGAAGCCGTCCGCCGCGTGGCAGGCAGCCTGCTCGTGTGCGGTGATTATGTGTCTGATCTTATCGGAATACTTATACAGCGCGTCATAGATATTGAGCACTGCACCGCCCGGATATCCGAACACGATATCCGCGCCCTGCTCCAGAAGACATTCGAGCAGTATTTCAGAGCCGTTTAATTTCATACTGATTACCTCCGTTTATGCTTTACGCGGAAGCCCGCGCATTATTCTCTCACGGACCGCAGCCCGTTTTTGTAAACACCTTTTATTATAGCACACAATTCGGCAAAAGTCCAGTATATTTGGCACATTTTTAAAATTTTCCCCGCACCACTTGACAAACCCTTCAAAATAGTGTAAAATGTAATAGTTGGTTCGCCCTGTGGCGAAGCTTCTGCCGCCGTGGCGGAATAGGCAGACGCAAGGGACTTAAAATCCCTCGGTAGTAATACCGTACCGGTTCAAGTCCGGTTGGCGGCAGGTACGCGGCGTGTACCACGCTGTTCCCTCGCATTGAAAATGCGAGGGATTTTTATTTGTGCGGCTCGGGACTTTGGGTTCGTCTTTTCCGTTCGCCGCCCGTATCCGGAACGCGTACTCTGTATGGAGTGCGCGTTTTTTGTGTCCTTTGCCGAAAAAGCGCTCTGTTTTTGAAGAGTCGTTTGTGAAAACTATAAGAATTTAAAGTCTTACTTTAAAAAGTTGTTGACACGCTTGAATTTTTGTGTTATGATATAATCGCAGAAGAACAAAAGAAGTTTAAATACTTAAAGTCAGACTTTAAAAATCAACTTCAACAGACAAAACAAAAGACAAACAACAAACCTAAACCCGCAAAGGAGAGATCAGAATGAAACAGACAAAAGATGAAAACAGAATAGGCTTGCTCAACAAGGACGCTTTCCGTCTGCTGGCGGTGTTCCTCGGATACTTCATGCTCATGCTGGTGCTGATATCGACATGGGATCTCGTGAATGTGGCGCGCACAGACAAGAACGCCTTCGAGATCAGACAGATCCCCGTCGAGAATATCGAAAACGGACAGACCCTCTATCAGCTGTTCAAAAACGGCGACTATCAGTGCGACGTCGACATCAACGAGTACTCTCTGCTCGACACTGACGGCAACACGGATTACAAATACTGCGCACTTATTCACAGCGTCAGACGTCTGGTGAACGTGCTCATCATCGCGGGCATGATGCTTCTGGTAGTTCAGATAGCCACCTCCACCGCAAGGGAGAATACGCCCTTTATAAAGAAAAACGCCGAGCGGATGAAGTGCATCGCAGTTCT
This sequence comes from uncultured Ruminococcus sp., assembly GCA_947167535.1. Classification (GTDB taxonomy): domain Bacteria; phylum Bacillota; class Clostridia; order Oscillospirales; family Ruminococcaceae; genus YE71. The sequence goes on from CAMVIL010000029.1 coordinate 4,089, forward strand.
GGCGCTGTCGCTGGGCATTCTCCCTGGGCTCATAGTATTCGCCATGAAGACGGTGAGGTTTGAATACATACACGGCTCATTCGACGTCTTCGATATGTACAATCAGCTGCTGTTTGTCGTTATCATGTTCATCGCCGCCATTTTCGAGTACGGCGTGAAGCTGCAGCAGGATAACGACCTGATAGCCTGAGCGGGAGGTGGACTATGCCGATAATCATCAGACTTGACCGCATGATGGCGGACAGAAAAATGTCCCTCAACGAGCTCGCCGAGACCGTAGGCATGACAAACGTCAATCTTTCAAACCTCAAGACGGGCAAGATGAAGGGCATCAGATTCGAGACGCTGGAGGCTATCTGCCGCGCTCTGAAATGCCAGCCGGGCGACCTGCTGGAGTTCACCGAGGAGGAGTAAACGAGGGCGCGGCGGGCTCCCCGCTGTCTGAAAAAAATCCCTCGTCCGAGCCTCAGAACTTAACAGTTTCGATGACGCTCAGAATGACAGTACAAGATGTTGTGGCACACTTTTGTGATAGATACATGAAAATGTGGTTACAAAACGGCCGGTAAATATCTTTGTAAGAAAATCTGTGTGATTTGCACAAAAATGCAGGTTTTTGGTTAAAAGGGAAGAAAAATGGACGTATAGTATTACATTTCGGTTACAATAATAACAGATGTGTGTCAACAGTCCGCAGAATCACCCTTGAATTATTACATCCAAGTTACACAAATAATAAAAAATGATACCATTTTCAAAAATACAAAAAATACACTTGATTTTTTTTTTGAGATGTGCTAAAATGGTAGAGGTATTTAAAGCGAATACGTTTTCGCGGATAAAAATAAGCATTTTCTTTGCCCTGATTTTCACATCATATATGGTGCGGCTTCGGGGATAATAGATACAGCCGGACGCTTCAGGACGCGCGGCGGCAGTCGGATCCTTTACAGACTGCGTAAAAAAATCAAGGGATGTGACGATGACTTGGATAAATTTGTTATACGCGGAGGCAAGCCTCTGAAGGGCGAAGTCACGATAAGCGGCGCCAAGAACGCGGCGGTCGCTATCGTTGCGGCAACTCTTCTCTGCGATGAACCCGTTGTGCTTGAGAATTGTCCTCAGATAAGCGATATCACCTTCTGCCTCAAGATACTCAGTTCTATGGGCGCTGAGGTGACAAGCCTTAACAACAACAAAGTCAGCATTGACCCCCGCGGTATAATCAATCCTAAGGTACCTTACGATATGGCTACCAGAATGCGCGCTTCCAGCTATTTTCTCGGCGCACTTCTCGGCAGGTTCCACGAGGCTCACGTAGCGCTCCCCGGCGGCTGCGACCTCGGCGACAGGCCTATCGACCAGCACCTCAAGGCATTTACCTCTCTCGGCGCGGACAACTACGTCGAGGCAGGCGAGGTCCACCTCAGCGCGGATATGCTGGTTGGCTCTCTTATTTATTTTGACATCATAAGCGTCGGCGCTACTATTAACGCCATGCTGGCGTCGGCTAAGGCTGACGGATATACCGTTATCGAAAATGCCGCTAAGGAGCCGCACGTCGTTGACGTTGCGAACTTCCTCAATTCGATGGGCGCGAACATCATGGGCGCGGGCACCGATACCATTAAGATACACGGCGTGAAGTTCCTGCACGGTGTTGAGTATTCCATAATCCCCGACCAGATCGAGGCAGGTACCTATATGGCTGCCGTTGCAGCTACAAGGGGCGATGTTCTTATCAAGAACGTTATCCCCAAGCATCTTGAATCCATCACAGCTGCTCTGCGCAGGATCGGCGTCGGCATCGAAGAGTTTGACGAAGCCATCAGGATCTACGACAAGGGCGAGCTCAAGAAGATAAACATAAAGACCATGCCTCACCCCGGCTTCCCCACCGATATGCAGCCTCAGCTGTCTACACTGCTGACGCTGGCTCAGGGTGCCAGCGTTGTTACCGACGACATCTTCACCAACCGCTTCCGCTATGTCAACGAGCTGAGAAGAATGGGCGCTGATATCGTGGTGAACGGCAAGGCTGTCATCATCAACGGCGTTGACAAGCTCAAGGGCGCATCTGTTATGGCTCCCGACCTCAGAGCAGGCGCGGCTCTCGTTATCGCAGGACTTGCTGCAGAGGGCGAGACTACCATCGGCGATATCCACTACATCGAGCGCGGCTACGAGGGCATCGAGACCAAGCTCCGCGGACTGGGCGCCGAGATCGTTAAGGTCAACGAGATCGAGCAGCGCGTCGAGGAACCCAAGAACGCCTGACCGAAGGGCATTCTGACAAGATACAGGTCACGGGCGACCCCCGTGTTAATGGAGAAATTTTTATAGAAAAGGACTGTTTTTGCAGTCCTTTTTGTTTTGCCCGAATTATCAAAAAAATCTTATTAAACTATTTACAATCATTGCATTTTATAGTATAATAGATATAATAGGCTAATTGTGCTGTTTTTGAACATAATACATAAGAGGAGGATATAAAAATGAAGAACAAAGTCACTGTAAATATTTACGGGAGAAGCTATCCCATGACCACCGACGAGTCGCCCGAGTACACCGAAAAGCTGGCGGAAACGCTCAACGTCCGCTTTGCAAAGCTCCGCGAACAGAAGAGCACTCTGTCGATACAGGATGCGGCGGCGATAATCTCGCTGGAATGCCTCGACGAGCTGGTGAAGAACAAGCAGACCGAGCAGAATATCCGCACCCAGATCAGCGCATACGCTGAGGACGCAAGCGACTCCCGCGCCGAGATAGAAAAGCTCAACAAGGAGCTGGCAAAACGCGACGAGCGCATCAGACAGCTGGAGCGCGAGATAAAGCTCCGTCAGCAGTTCTCCGATGAGGAGACCGCCGACCAGATCGTGAAGGGAAGCATCGACCGCGCTCTCGGCGGACAGAACCCCCAGAGGACTCCCGCGCCTGCGCCCGCAAGGACTCAGCCTGTTCAGCAGCCCGCACCTGCGACTCAGAACAGACCTGTACCTGCTCAGACAGCGGCTCCCGCCCAGAGCAGACCTGCGCCCACTCCCGTTCAGACTACTCCCAGAGTGACTCCCCCGCTTTCCGAAAGAGGCACTGCGGCAGGGATCGCTCCCAAGACAGATAAGTAATGCCGGAGATACTTTCTCCCGCGGGCGGATATGAGCAGGCGGTGGCGGCGGTCAGCTGCGGCGCCGATGCGGTCTACCTCGGACTCAAGCGATTCTCCGCGCGGGCGGGGGCTAACAACTTCGACGAGGAAGAGCTCAGGCGGATAGTGGACTACTGCCACGAGCGCGGCGTCAAGGTACACGTCGCCGTCAATACCGTCATCTTCGACGACGAGCTTTCCGAGCTTGCGGACACACTCGCGCTTATATGCGAGGTCGGCGCGGATGCGGTCATCTCGCAGGATCTGGCGGTCGTCAGTATGGCGGAAAAGTGCTGTCCCAAGCTTTCGCTCCACGCTTCGACCCAGATGACGATACACACTGCCGACGGTCTTGAATTTGCAAGACGTCTCGGCTTTGAACGCGCAGTCCTGTCCCGCGAACTCCCCGCAGAAATCATCTCGGAGCTTGCAAAGCATGACATCGAGACCGAGGTGTTCGTACACGGTGCGCTCTGCATGAGCGTGTCGGGACAGTGCTACATGAGCGCCATGATAGGCGGTCGGAGTGCCAACCGCGGCGGCTGTGCTCAGCCCTGCCGACTGCCCTGTTCCGTAAAGAAAGGACGAGAGGACTACGCGCTCTCGCTCAAGGACATGAGCCATCTTCGCCATCTTCGCGATCTTGACGCCGCAGGGGTGGATTCCTTCAAGATAGAAGGGCGCATGAAGCGTCCCGAGTACGCAGCGCTCTCGGCCCACGCTGCCCGCAAGGCGCTGTCCGGCGAGGACTACGACGAAGCTCTGCTGGCTGAGGTGTTCTCCCGCGGCGGCTTCACCGACGGATACTACACCGCGCGGCGTGGCAGAGAAATGTTCGGTCGCCGCACCAAAGAGGATGCGGCAGCGGCACGCTCGGCATATCCCAGAATACACGAGCTCTACCGCCGCGAATACAAGCGCTCGCAGGTGAGCTTTGAGGTATCCGTCAGAGCAGGCGAGCCGCTGACCATCACCGCCCGCGACGAAAACGGTCTGACCGCAGCTTACACGGGGGACGCCCCCCAGACTGCCCTCAACCGTCCCTGCGACGAGGAATTTGTCAGAAAGCAGCTCTCAAAGCTGGGCGACGGCTTTTTTGAACTGAGCGAAATAGAATGTCATATAGACGGCGGACTAGCCGTTCCCGCGGGAGCGCTCAACAGCGCGCGCCGCGCCCTCACCGAGGAGCTTTGCCAAAAGCGCAGGGCATTCTTCTCCGCTCACACAGATTTCGACAGTGCCGCCGCAGAGAAGCTGCGTAAATCGGAAAGTTCCCGACGCGGACGGCATATACATCATAGTATACGCATCTCGGCGCAGACGGCGGAGCAGATCTCTCTGCTCTCCCCCGATTCGGCGGAGCTCGTATTCCTGCCGCCCGAGATCTCCGAGATACGCAAAGCCCTTGACAGCTTCCCTGCCGAAAAGCTGGGCGTTGCCATGCCGCGCTTTACCTTCGACGAACAGCGCGACCTCGCGCAGCTAAAAGAGATCGCGGCGCTGGGGATAAAGCATATCCTCTGCACCAACTGTGCCCACATCGAGACGGCACTGAGACTGGGACTGATCCCCCACGGCGGCATGGGTCTGAACGTGACCAACACCCTCGCCATCCGAAAGCTTCAGGAGCTGGGACTTGCCGACGTCATACTCTCCCCCGAGCTGAAAGCGGCACAGATCAGCGCTCTCGGCGGGGATATACCGGTCGGAGTCATGGCTTACGGCAGGCTGCCGATGATGCTGACCGCCAACTGCCCGATACGCGCACAGGTCGGCTGCAAAAACTGTGGCAAGAGCCTTTACGACAGGACCGGACGTGAGATAAAAGTCCGCTGCAGCAAGGTTCGCGGCTATGTCGAGCTGCTCAACTCCGATATACTGAGCATTTCCGACAAGCTGAGCGATTTTTCGGCGGCTGATATGCTCATGCTGGAGCTTTACGACGAGACAGCGGAGCAGTTGCGCGACATCGCACGAGCCTTTGCAGAGGGCAGACCCATCGGGCTGAAGAACATCACCCGCGGACTTTATTACAGAGGAGTTTCCAGAAATGATACTTAAAATAAAAAAACTGCGCAACG
>CAMVIL010000030.1 GCA_947167535.1 uncultured Ruminococcus sp.
CATAGAGGTGCTGTTGAGGTTCTGCGGCAGGGGAGTCTCCTGCTTGGTGATCTTGCGGAGCATTCCAGAGATCTTTCCGATCTCGGTGTCGTCGCCGATCTTCTCGACAATTCCTTCGCCGCGTCCGTACTCTACCAGAGTGGACATGAACACCTTATCCTTGCGGTCGCCGAGGGGAGTCTTTTCGTCGCTCTTCTCGTTGCAGTCCTTCTCCACCGCGACGCTCTCGCCTGTCAGAGCAGACTCATTGACCTTCAGCGAGCTTGTCTGGGTAAGTGCGAGGTCTGCGGGAATGACGCGTCCCGCCTCGAGGATGACGTAATCCCCCACCACCAGTTCTGCGGCGGGTATTTCCTTTTCGGTGCCGTCTCTTACAACGACTGCTGTGGAAGCGTTGATCTGCTTGAGCGCCTCCACCGACTTTTCGGCCGAGACCTCCTGCACGGTGCCGATGATGACGTTAGCCAGCACCACCACGAGGATGATAACGCCGTCCACGACCTCTCCCGTCATGATGGAGATGACCGCCGCTGCGATGAGCAGGAGCAGCAGCGGAGATGCAAACTGCCCGAGTATCACAGAAAAGAGGCTTTTCTTCTTTCCCTGAGTGAGTTCGTTCCTGCCGTTTTTCGCCCGTTCGAGGGCTTCGGCTGTTGTTAGACCTTTGTTTTCCATTCTTTTTCTCCTTTATAAGATGTAGGGTACGTCCCGATATTTGTCGCAGACGTTCCCGGAAAAATAAACTATAACTATTATAACAGAGGTATGCGGCAATGTCAATCATCTGTGAAGGTTTTCAAAACCTGTCAGATGATTACGCCATTAAGATGGTCGCATTCGTGCTGTATTATCTGTGCGGCAAAGCCGGAGTAGTCTGCCTGATGCTGTTTCATGTCCTCGCCTGTGTAGCGGACGGTGATGTTCTGGTAGCGGACTGCCTTTCGGGTGCCTGTGAGGGAAAGGCAGCCTTCCTCGGTCTCATATCTGCCGTCGCGGCGGGTGATGACGGGGTTGAGCATAACGACATATCCCAGACCCGAGTCGAAAATTATTATTCTCTTATGCACGCCTATCATATTAGCCGCCATACCGACACAGCCGTCCTTGTGGGCTTTGAGGGTATCCTTGAGGTCCTGTATCGTCTCCGCGTCGGACTTTGATGCGGGAGTGCTTTTTCGTTTTAGTGAGACTATATCCTTATTTATTGGGCGTATCATGTTGGTTCCTTTCTCTGATTGCTCTTTTCCCGAATTTGCTAACACTTATAGTATTATACTCCCAAACCGCCCGAATGTCAATAGAATCTGCGGGAATAACCGCTCCCGACCGCGCATATAATAGACAACCGCCTTTGCGCATAAGGGCGAGTTTTTTGCGGAGGGATTCTCATGATAGCTTTTTTGTTGGGTCTGCTGGGACAGTGCGGACTGCTGTTCGCACTGCATTTCGAGTCGGAGGGACACTTCCCCAAGCCCCTCTCGGCTAAGGAGGAGCGGGAGTGCTTCGAGCGCATGGCGGCGGGCGACCGCTCGGCGCGGGATAAGCTCATCAGCCACAATCTCAGACTGGTGGCGCACATCGTCAAGAAGTACTCCGCTTCCCTTTCCGACATCGACGACCTCATCTCCATAGGGTCGATAGGTCTCATCAAGGCGGTGGGGACGTTCGACCACACCAAGGGCGTCCGCTTCGCCACCTACGGAGCGCGGTGCGTGGAGAACGAGCTGCTCATGCATTTTCGCTCCACCAAAAAGCTGTCCGCTGAAGTCCACTTCGACGAGCCGGTGGACGTGGACAAGAACGGCAACGCGCTGACCCTCATGGACATAATCGCCGACGACGATATGCCAGTCGCCGACAAGTGCAGCCTCAACAGCGACCTGCGGCGGCTCTGCGGGCTGGTGAACACCCTGCTGGACGACCGCGAGCGGGAGATAATCGTCATGCGCTACGGTCTTGGCGGCAGGGAAGCCGTCACCCAGCGCGAGTCGGCACAGAGGCTGGGGATATCCCGCTCCTACGTCTCACGCATCGAGAAAAAGGCGATGGAAAAGCTGCGCTCCGCCATGGAGCAGGGCGGCAGCTGATGACCTGCGCAAAAAAAGGGCTGCCGCAGCAGCCCTCTGTCTTACTTTTTAACTATCTTCATGGAGATGTCGAACGCCTGCACCGAATGTGTCAGTGCGCCGAGGGAGATGATGTCCACGCCTGTCTTTGCGATGCCCTCTATCGTCTGCTCGGTGACGTTGCCCGAGGCTTCGAGCTTTGCGCGTCCCGCGGTTATCTTCACGGCTTCCGCCATCTGCTCGCAGGACATATTGTCCAGCATGATTATCTCACAGCCGACCTCCAGCGCTTCTCTAAGCGAATCAAGGTCGCCCACCTCTACCTCTATCTTGACGGTGTGACCCATCTTCTCGCGCAGAGCGTTGACCGCTCCCGTGATGGAGCCGTAGGCGTCGAGGTGTGTGTCCTTGAGCATTGCGCAGTCGGAGAGGTTGTAGCGGTGGTTGCGTCCGCCGCCCACCGTGACCGCGTACTTCTGGAAGATTCGCAGACCGGGGAGAGTCTTTCTGGTGTCGGCGACTGTGGCGTTGGTGCCCTCAACGAGCTTTACGCACTTGTTGGTGGCAGTGGCTATCCCCGACATATGCTGTAAAATGTTCAGCGCGGTGCGCTCGCCCTTGAGCAGAGCTCTGGTGTGAGCGGTTATCCTTGCTATGATGTCGCCCTTCTTCACCTGCTCGCCGTCGCGGATAAGCACCTCAAAGGTAGCGGTGGGGTCCAGCAGAGTGAAGACTCTGAGGGCTATCTCGATACCGCAGAGCACGCCCTCCGCCTTGGCGACGTACTGGGCGGTGTCCACCTTGTCCTCGTCCACGAGGTAGTCGGTGGTGACGTCGATGTAGTTGATATCCTCGGCAAGCGCCGACTTTATCATGTCGTCTATCTGAAATTGCATTAGTCTCATGTTGGTTACTCCTTTATTGGTGCTTCACGCCGTACACTCATACACCCGCACGTTGTCGTCCAGACCGTAGTCCTTCGCCCAGTCGGTGAGCAGCATCAGCGGGAAAACAGTCACCGCAAAGATGCCCGCAAGTATCAGCACCCATTTTATGATGTTCTTAAAGATCTTCATAGCAGTTCATCCTCGCCGTAAGTCCCCTTGGGTGCGGGCGACTTCTCGTATTTTATCACGATGTCGGTGAAGGCGGTAGTGGGGGACGGTGAAAATCACGTCGGCTGCAATGATTATCAGGAACCGCGGGTCTAAGACCGCCAGCGGTATCAGTGCCGCCGTTGTCACCGCGGGTTTTAAGTTAACCAGCCCGAACATCACAAAGCAGACCGCCCATATCACCGCCGCCGGTGCGAAAAACAGCGGGCGCTTCAGAAGCACGTCCATCTGTACCACGGCAGTCACGGTGACAAGCACAAGGTTGAGTATGAAATACCCTTCCTCTATCAGCTTCAGACGTTTTTTCCTGAAGCGGCATTCTTCCATCTGCCTGTTGTAGGCGCCGATCTGCCGCTCCACCTGCTCGGGAGTGTCGGCGTATATGGTGGTGAAGCCGTCCTTTTTGGCTTGCTCAAATTGTGTCATGGAGCTGTGCTCAATCCGGTTTTTCAAACTTGGGGCTGTTGGGGATCTCTTCCTTGCCCTCGCAGATCTCGGCAGCTTCCTTGAGTATTATATACGCGCAGGTAGCGAGGCTGCGGGCGAGGATATAGTCGGTGGTGATGGCATAGCGCTCGTTGTTGAGCTTGTCCATGATACCCTTGACCTCCTCCAGACCGTCCTTTAGGCAGTTGACGTTCGGGATAACGAAGTAGTCCTTCTGCATGATCTGACGGATGCGCCTGCGGTTGCCCTCGGGCATATTGGGTGCGCCCTTGTGGGTGTCGAAGGTGTAGTTCTCGAACACCTTGGGGACGCTCTTGATGCGCTCGTTGATGTCGTTCGCCGCGCGGCGGGAGAATACGTGAGCCTCCAGCAGAGAGTTGGAAGCCAGTCTGTTGTTGCCGTGAACGCCGGTGCAGCTGCACTCGCCGACAGCGTAGAGACCGTCTATGGTGGTGCGGGCGTAGGTGTCTACCTTGATGCCGCCCATCAGATAGTGCTGGCAGGGGAATATCGGAATGTAGTCCTTGGTCATGTCGATGCCCTGAGTCAGCAGGTTCTTGTATATCATGGGGAAGCGCTTCTTGACGAACTCGGGATCCTTGTGGGTGATGTCCAGAAAGAACTCGTCGCTGCCGGTGCGCTGAGACTCGAAGATTATCGAGTGGGAAACAACGTCGCGGGGAGCCAGCTCCAGACGCTTGTCGTACATATGCATGAAGCGTTCGCCCTTGCAGTTGCGCAGATAGGCGCCCTCGCCGCGGACGGCCTCGGAAACGAGGAAGCACTCGCGGGTGCGGCGGTTGTTGAAGGCGGTGGGGTGGAACTGGATATAGCAGAGGTTCTTTATCTCTGCGCCCATTCTGTAAGCCATAGCGATGCCGTCGCCGGTAGCTATGGCGGAGTTTGTGGTGTAAGCGTAGACTCTGCCGATACCGCCTGTTGCGAATACCGCGTAGTGGCAGTTGACGGTGACGTAATTCGAGGGAGTGTTGTCCTCACCGCTTCTGAGCACCAGCATGGAGAATCCCGTGCCGGTCTTTACGGTGTCGCTGACGATGGAGTTCTCCCAGATGGTAACGTTGGGGAGCTCCTGCACCGTGCGGATCAGAGTAGTCTCGATCTCAAAGCCGGTAGCGTCGGCGTGGTGGAAGATGCGGTGCATACCGTGGCCGCCCTCGAGGGTGCGGTGGTAGTCGCCGTTCTCCTGCTTGTCGAACTCAGCGCCCAGCTCAATGAGCTTGTCGATGTCTATGCAGGCTTCATTGACCAGTACGTCGGTAGCTTCGGGATCGTTCTCGTAGCCGCCTGCCACGAAGGTGTCGTGCTTGTGCTTTTCGGGAGAATCCTCGGGGGACTTGTAAACTCCCGCGATACCGCCCTGCGCCAGTGCGGAGTTGCAGAGGGTAAGCTCGCGCTTTGCGATCACCAGAACGTTGATCGAGGGGTCAAGGTTATAAGCGGCATAAAGCCCCGAAGCGCCTGCGCCGACTATAACAACATCAAAATTCATCATATCCATATCTAATCATTCCTTTTCGGCAAGTCCGCACATTCGAGCGGCACTTCCCTATACCTTATTATATAGTATATATAGCGACACCCTGCCGCCGGTAATAAAAAGGTTACACTTATTTAATGATACCATATATATAGCCGTGAATCAATGGTTATTTTGTAAATTAATATCCCTTGTTATACAAAAGGCTGCAAACGTCTGCTGCGGGTCGGTGAAAAGATCTGTTCGGCTATTGAAATCCTTCGGAAGATATGCTATAATGAAGTATATTACCAAAAAGGAGCCGATAGCTATGAAAGAGATCAAATGCCCTGTATGCGGAGGACAGCTTGAATATTCGAAATCGGGGCTGAAGATGACCTGTCCCTATTGCGATGCAGTCTTTGAGACACCCGAAGCGGAAGCGAGACCTAAGAAGAAAAAGCCCGTCTTCGATCCCGAGATGTTCATAGTCGAACAGAAGATAAAGGACGAGCTTTCCTCGGCAAAGCACGAAAGGACTGACGAGTGCCTTCGCACGATATCATACTGCCTCAGCGAATTTCAGACCCCCGATGAGATCGCCGGCTACATGAGAAAGTATATCCGCGGAAAGGATCTTGCGGCACCGGGTATAAACGAGGTTATGATCGACAAGGTCATGAGCCGTGTGTCTTCCGAAATGAAGTCTGATGAGAAGATAATCCTCTACTATGACAGAGGTCTGATAATGAAGAATAAGGAGTTCCTGCTGCTGACTGACAAGAGGATATTTTTCGTGAACAAGAGGAATTGCCTGTACGTGTTCCACGAGGATATAGACAGATTGGAGCTTGACAGCAGCGGCGACTGCCCTATGTGGGAGATAAACGACGATTACGAACGCACGATACCTTCAGTGACGAGTGCCGTTGTTCAGGGCGCTATGATAGCGTACATCTGCCTTTGCGGCTTTATAAAAGATCCAGACAAAAACAGGATAAAGCTGTTCTGACGGAGGCGGCGGTATGAGCATCACAGTCGATGAGATAGCAACTGCTGCGGAGAAAAAGCCTTCGCTGTCCGAAAGGCTGAAAGACCTCCTTATAACGCTGATATGTTTTTTGCCGGGTGCGGTACTGCTTTTTGCCGTCGAACTATGGCTGATGAAGCAGAACGCAGGACTCTGGAGCACGGTATCAGCGGCGGCGGGCGTGCTTCTGAATGCATCTCTGTACAAAATCTCGGGTATACGACCCTCGTGGCTTACAGTGGTTGCGTGCGTTGTGATGTGCTGCATGGCAGCTGAGGCGGGACTTACGGTCAGGTACTCGGGGTACATGGCAAAATACAACAAAGACCATGCTCAGTGGTACCATCAGGCGCTGGATTACAGCAGGGCGGTGCAGTTGGGTATGGCGCCGGAGGACGCTCTGGTATACATCGAACCCAAGTGGCAGAAGGAGATCACGGGGCTGCTTGATGGCATGGCACCGGACGAACGCAAGGCATGGTGCTACCACGCTTCGGTGGCGGAAAAGTGTCAGATGACGGGCGCCTGTATGGGAAAATTCAAGGTGCTTATCAACTCGGAACCAAAAATCGGCATCGAAAGAAGCTTCATAGAACAGCTGCGTCTGGATATGACGGACGAGAGCATGGATATGAGCAAATCTGTGACAGCCCTGAGTGCTCTGCTCTGGAATATCGTGATAAGTAAAGACAAAAAGCGCCGTATCGTAAAGCTGACGGACAGCAAAGTCACTTCGTAATAATGCACAAAATGAGCGGTGATCGTTGGCAAAATTTCTCTTACACAAACAGCTTTGATTTTGTTAATTTTCTGTAAAATCTATTGCAAACGGTCGCCGTTTAGTATATAATATGTATTGCGTGACTGCGACGGTACGGAATTACTAAAAGCAGTTCCGTACAATGATATGCGATGAAGCGGGAGGTTGCTGACGGTGCGTCAGGTAATTTCCGCCGAGTATGTCCGATTTTAAACCGGGCGGCTGTAATAACGAAGCACTGTGTGATGGCTTGTACTTCTTGCGAGGGGCGATTGTCGCCTTTTGTACGGGCAGGCTGTGCGTCTTATGGTCGGAAGCGGTAAAAGGCTTTCGGCATTTTTTATAGGACGGGCAGGAAACACACGGGAAAGTGGTTACAGTAGTCACCCCCAACAAAACATTACGCATCAAGGAGGCGATTTTAGTGGCAGTCAATGAAAGGATCAGAATCAAGATCAAGGGCTATGAGCACGCGACCGTTGACGCTGCTGCTGCAAAGGTAGTAGACGTGGTTAAGCGCTCGGGCGCAAAGGTATCGGGACCCATCCCGCTGCCTACCGACAAGGAGATAGTTACTATCCTCCGCGCCGTTCACAAGTATAAGGACAGCCGTGAGCAGTTTGAAATGAGAACTCACAAGAGACTTATCGACGTGATCAGACCCACCAAGGAAACAACTTCGGACCTTGAAAATCTTGAGCTTCCTGCCGGAGTCAGCATCGTAATGGAGATCAAGTAAGTTCTCCCAACGAGATCGCGTGCGATCTCGGAACTAGGAGGAAAAGAAAATGCAGAAAGGTATCATCGGTAAGAAGATCGGTATGACTCAGATCTTCGATGAGTCGGGAAAGGTTATTCCCGTAACTGTTGTTGAAGCAGGTCCCTGCGTAGTCGTTCAGAAGAAGACTGTTGAGAACGACGGCTATGACGCAGTACAGCTCGGCTTCGGCGACATCAGAGCTAAGAGAGTGAACAAGCCCCTTGCAGGTCACTTCAAGAAGGCAGACGTTGCACTCAAGAGAACTCTCAAGGAGTTCAGATTCGACGATTGCTCTGGACTTAACGTTAAAGACATAGTAAAGGCTGACACCTTTGAGGTAGGCGACATCGTTGATGTAAGCGGTACTTCCAAGGGTAAAGGCTATGCTGGAACCATCAAGCGTCACAACAACGCAAGACTTAAGGAGACCCACGGTACAGGCCCTGTTCACAGACACGCAGGCTCCATGGGTGCTTGCTCTTCCCCTTCGAGAATCTACAAGGGTAAGTGCATGCCTGGTCAGCTCGGTAACGAGAAGGTGACCGTACAGAACCTTGAGGTAGTAAAGGTTGACGCTGAGAACAATCTTATCGCGATCAAGGGAGCGATCCCCGGTCCTAAGAACGGCACCGTTACCATCGTTGATTGCGTTAAGAAGGCTTAATGGAAGGAGGAAATTAATATGTCACAGATCACTGTAGTTGATATGAAGGGCAGCAAAGTATCCGACCTTGAGCTTAATGATAAGGTGTTCGGTATCGAGCCTAACAAGGCTATAATGCACGCAATGGTTGTAAATTACCTCGCTAATCAGAGACAGGGCACACAGTCCACTCTTACCAGAACTGAGGTATCCGGCGGCGGAAGAAAGCCCTGGAGACAGAAGGGAACCGGTCACGCAAGACAGGGTTCGACCAGATCTCCTCAGTGGGTACACGGCGGTATCGCTCTTGGCCCTAAGCCCCGTGATTACAGCTATTCGATAAACAAGAAGGAAAAGAGACTTGCGATGAAGTCGGCTTTCTCTTCCAAGGTACTTGACAACGATATGATCGTTGTTGACAAGATCGCACTCGACGGCTATAAGACCAAGACCGTAGTTGAGATGCTCAAGGCTCTCGGCTCCGAGAAGAAGGCTCTTATCGTTACCGAGAATGTTGATAACGTACTGGTAAAGAGTGCCGCTAACATCCCCGGAGTTAAGACCGCGACCGTAAACACTCTGAGCGTTTATGATATCCTTAACCACGATAAGTTCATCGTTGTAAAGGACGCTGTCGCTAAGATCGAGGAGGTATATGCATAATGGAAAAGATCGCTTCTGATATCATCTTGCAGATGGCAAGTACACCTTCAAGGTGGCAAAGACCGCTACCAAGGTAGAGATCGCTAAGGCAGTTGAGACCCTCTTCGACGTAAAGGTATCTAAGGTAAACACCATAAGCGTTAAGGGCAAGGAAAAGAGAATGGGCAGATACGCTGGTTTCCGCCCCGATTGGAAGAAGGCTATCGTTACCGTTGAGGGTGACAAGACCATCGAATTCTTCGACGGCATGTTCTGAT
>CAMVIL010000031.1 GCA_947167535.1 uncultured Ruminococcus sp.
AATGTTGTCGTTCTCGAAGCATCTTACAACATGAACGATAGCGTCTACCTCGCGGATGTTTGCAAGGAACTTGTTTCCGAGACCCTCGCCCTTTGAAGCGCCCTTGACGAGACCCGCGATGTCCACGAACTCCAGGGTGGCGGGGGTGAACTTGTCGGGGTCGTACATCTCTGCGAGCTTGTCGAGTCTCTTATCGGGCACGCTCACGATACCCACGTTCGGTTCGATGGTGCAGAACGGATAGTTGGCGCTCTCCGCGCCCGCGTTTGTCAGTGCATTAAAAAGTGTGGACTTGCCGACGTTAGGCAGTCCGACCATTCCCAGTTTCATAGGTTACTCTCCTTAAAATATACAGATTAAAGCGGGGGAACCTGCCCCCGCTCTTTTTATGATGTGCAGTCATTCGGGTGCTTATTTCTTACAGCACTTCTTGCCCTCGCACTCGTCGTCTTCGTAGTCCTCATAATCCTCAAAGTCCTCGAAGCCCTCAACGTTGTGTACCTGATTATTCGAGCCGATGCTGGTGTTGCCCTTCGGCGAGATAAGCATACCGATAACGAGGCCGAGCAGGAAGAAAGCTACGCTCATCCAGAACGCCTCGTCCTTAGACACGAAGTCCTCGACCTTATTCTTGATGCCGGTCACCTGAGACTTGATGACGGCTACCTGATCGGAAAGCTTGTCGATGTTCACGGCATCGATCACATTTGCCTTGATGACGTCAAACTTCTCAATTTTCTTCATAGTGATATACCTCCTATATTAACCCTTGCGGGTCGGTTTCTTGATTTTTTCGGGACAGAGCGGCGCTTACTCCACAGATTTCAGCGACTCTACCATGTCTATCCTCTTTAACTTGAAAAACAGCAGGAAATTCACAAGCAGTGCAAACACCGCCGTCAGTCCCGCTCCTATCACATACGCCCACCATATCAGCGTGCGGTTGAACATTACCTGCTCGATCTCCACCGTGGCTACTACGAAAAGATGAAGCGCTTTGCCAAGCACCAATCCGGCCAGAATCCCGATCATCGTTGAGATCACGTTCTCGCGGTAGAGATACGCTCCCGTCTCGGCGTCGAAAAAGCCGAGGACCTTGATGGTGGCAAGCTCACGCCTGCGCTCGGTGATGTTGATGTCGGCGAGGTTGTAGAGCACCGTCACCGAAAGGAACGCCGCACAGATTATCAGCACCAGCGTGATGGCGTCCATCGTCTTGATGGAGCGTCTGAACGCCTTGACCTGCTGAGTCGTGAAGGTGGCGCCGATTATCCGCTTGTCGGCGATCAGCTTGGACTGCACCTCGCTCTCGTCGGCGCCGTCGCTCAGGTTGAGGATCGCTATGTTGAAGGGTTCCTCGCCGAAGGTCTCGTCGTATGCCGACTTGTCCATGTAGATGTAGTTGAGGGCATAGTTCTTGACTATGCCGTAGATGCTGACCGTGTGCAGGTCGCCGTTGGGGTCGGTGACGCTTATGCTGTCGCCGGGCTTTGCACCCAGGAGCTTTGCCAGCTTCCTGCTTATCAGCACGCCGTCAGCGGGGTCGAGCTTCTTGCCGTCGGGGGCTTCGAGACTGATGTACTTGTCGGGTTTGCCGCCGAAGGCTATCATGTTGATGCTGAACTTCTCACTGTCGGCTGAGCTTGAAACATTCATGCTCTTTGACACGGCGGGGACGTAGCATTCTACGCCGTCCAGACCGTTGAGTGCGTTCCAGGGTTCGTCTTCGTCGGTGTTGAGTGCGGCGATGGCAGAGTAGGTGAACACTCCGCCGAACGGCCGGTCAACTATCGAGCTGACGGAATACTTCAGTCCGAACCCCGTGATGATGAGCGCCGTACATCCTGCCACGCCCACCAGCGTCATGACAAAGCGCTTCTTGTAGCGCATGAGGTTGCGGACGGTGACCTTCATAAGGAAGCTGAGCCGTCCCCAGACAGCGGGGAAGCGTTCGAGGAACACCCGCTTGCCGTTCTTGGGCGGGCGGGGACGCATGATGTAAGCGGGCTCGTCGGAGAGCTCCCGCAGGCAGGTGCAGACCACTGCCGAGCCTGTCAGCAGCGCCGATACTGCCGTTGCCGCCAGCAGGTAATCCATACGTACCGGAGTCTGCGCACCGGGTACGCAGTACATTATCTTGTAGGTGTTGATGATGATGAGCGGGAACATCTTCATGCCCGCCAGCGACCCTATGACGCTCCCGACGACTGCCGCCGTCACGCCGTAGGTCATATACTTGACGAGTATCTTCCCGCCCGTGTAGCCCATCGCCTTGTAAGCGCCGATGACGGTGCGCTGTTCCTCCACCATGCGGGTCATGGCCGTCATGCAGACCAGCGCCGCTATCAGCACGAAGAAAAGCGGGAACGCCTTCGAGACGTTGTCCACCTTGTCGGCGTCGTCGCGGTAGCCCGAATAATCTCCCGACGAGAAGCGTGTCTCGTGGTAGAACCGAAGCTGAGGCAGTGCCGACAGCTCTTCCATAGCGTTTGCCATCTGAGCGCGGGCGTCCTCGAGGTCGGCGGCATACTGCGCGCGGACGCTGCCGTCCTTGTCGTTCAGCAGTTTGTCGAGAGCCTCCACCTTCTGTTCGGCGGCGGCGACTGCGGCGCGGGCGATAAGTGTCTTGCTGCTGCCGTACTTCTCGCGTATCTCCACAGCAGCTTTGAGCGCCTGCTCATATACCGCCATCAGCTGATTGCGGTCGTAGGCCAGCATCTGTTCCGCGAGGGTTATCTTGTCCTGAGCCGCCGATATCTTGCCCTGCGCGGAAGCGGTCATACTGTCGTAGCGTTTCTTCGCGCTGGATTCAAAGGCTTCAACGGCGGGCTTGCCAAGCCTGTCCACCGCTTTCATGTACTCGTCCGAGAATGGGTCGAGTCCTTCGGTGCCGTCGAGCTTGACGTACAGGTCGGTGTAGTAATTGCAGGTGAATGCGGCTTCGGGAATGTAGATGTTGGAGTTGACTGCTCCCGAGCCGATAGCCGCCGCTTCGCGCTCAAAGCCGATGTAGAGCGGGCTTATGACGATGCCGACTATCTCGAAGCTGTCGGTGCAGAGGGTGTCGTATATCGCCGAGTCACCGCCGGGAGCGGTAAGGGTGAGTGTCTCGCCTATCTTAAAACTGGAGGGCGAGGACAGCTTGACCTCAACGGCGCATTCATTCTTTTTCTCGGGCAGCCGACCCTCAACGAGTTCGGGCTTGTTAAGATAATTGGGGCTGTCCTCGTCGATGTTCCCGATAAGGGAGATCGCCTTGAGGACGACGCTGGTATTGTCGTAGTTGTAGCAGACCTCTTTGGAGTAGCCCGCGTATGCTCCCTCGACGTTATCCGCCGAGCGCACAGCGGCGATCTCGTCTGACCTGACGCCGATATTAGAGCGCAGCCTGAGATCCATAAGCCGGTTCTGGACGAAGTAGTCCGATGCCGTGACGATCATGTCGGGGCGGGTGGCTTTCAGTCCCGTAAAGAAGCCGCAGCCGAGCGCTACGATAACGAGTATCGAGATAAACCGCCCGAAGGTATGGCGTATCTCGCGGAGGGTGTCTTTTAGAATCAGGATCATATGATAATTTGGTCAGTGTTGAACGGGTGGGGTGACGATCATTCGCCGAACATCTCCTTGCTCAGCTTGCCCAGTATCTCTACGCCCTTTACGATGCGATCGTCTGTGGGGGTGGAGAAATTCAGTCTGAAGGATCTGGTCTCATCGGAGTCGCTGATGGTGAACGCCGTGCCGGGTACGATGGCTACCTTGTAGTCGCGGACTGCGGTCGTGCAGAAATCGATCATCTGCTGAGTTGTAACGCCTTCGGGGAGGGTGCACCAGATGAACAGACCGCCCTCGGGTTTGGTGTACTCTATCTTCGACGAGAAATGCTTTGCGATGCCTTCCAGCATCAGACCGCACTTGTGGGCGTAAACGCCGTGCAGCTTCTCGATGAACTCGTCGATGTCGTAGCGCTTCATGAAACGGTAGCAGAGCATCTGCGACCACATAGCCGTGTGAACGTCCGCAACCTGCTTGCAGACTACGATCTTCTGTATGATATCCTTATGTGCGCAGACGTAGCCGACACGGATTCCGGGCGACAGTATCTTCGAGAATGTGCCGGAGTAGATGACCGAACCGTCGGTGTCCAGCTCCTTGATGGAGCGGATATTCTCGCCCGCGAAGCGCAGGTCGCCGTAGGGATTGTCCTCGAGGATAACTGCGCCGTATTTCTTGCAGAGTTCAAACGCCTTCTGACGCTTCTCCCAGGACATGGTGTTGCCCGTCGGGTTCTGGAAGTTGGGGATAAGGTATACGAGCTTGACGCCGCCTGCGCGGAGCTTCTGCTCCAGTTCGCCGATGTTTATGCCGTCCGACTCGAGGGTAACGCCCTGCAGGTCAACGTGGTAGGACTTGAATGCGTTGAGGGAGCCGATGAAGCTGGGTGCTTCGGCAATTATGGTGTCGCCCTCGTTGCAGAGGACTTTCGCCGACAGCTCGTTTGCTTGCTGAGCGCCCGAAGTGATGATGACATCATCGTACTCGGGATTGTACACGCCGCGCTTAGCCAGCAGCTTCTTGACCTCGTCGCGCAGAGGAGTGTAGCCCTCTGTAACGCCGTACTGGAACGCGATGGAAGGCTCCTCAGCGAGAAGCTCTTTGGATATCTCGGTCAGCTCCTTGAACGGCAGAGCCTCGGGCGCAGGGGAACCTGCCGCCAGAGAGATAACTTCGGGGTCAGCCGAGTACTTGAGTATCTCACGAATAGCCGAAGCCTGAAGCCCCGTTACCTTGTCCGAAAACTGAAAATTCATATTAAACTGTCCTTTCTGTTGTAAAAATAAGTATACTATATTATTATACCACACTTTCCGCCTAAGGTCAAGAGGGGAGAACATAGAATAGAGAATAGTGAATAGATAATGTATCGCCTTCGGCAATGGTATAAAAAACAGATAGCAGGTATTGGTTGACGTCTGCTATCTGTTATCTTTTATCACGGTTTAGTCGCCTGTGTCGTTCATTGCGATTATCTCTTCGGCGATGACGTGCTTGGGAACGCATCTGTCCATCGCCATTTTTTCTATCCTGTGGTGAGCCTGATCTTCGGTGAGACCCTGAACGGAGATGAGCAGCCACTTGGCACGGTTGACCAGTTTTATCTCGTTCATGCGGTTCTCGAAGGACACCGACTTCTGTTCGATAGACCCCAGACGTTCGCAGCTGACCTCGAGCCAGTCAAGCGCCTGCCGCATCAGCTGTGCCGAGAGTGGTTTGGGGAGCATATACACTCCCTGAGAACAGACCCGCTCAAAGATGCCGTCGTAGTACTCGTTGGCGACCAGCAGCAGCACCGAGCAGTATGTCCCCAAAGCGCGGTCTATTGCAAGCCGCACACCGTCCTCGTCGGGGAGGGGAGCGTTTATTATCATCATGTCAAAGCTGCGGTCGAGCAGCCGCCGGCGGGCGGCGTTCACGCTCGTCTGTACCTCATATTCGATGTGTCTGCGTTCCGCGATGATGGAATTCAGAGAATCATTGAATTTGGGTTGAGCCGAAACGACAAGTACATTGTATTGCCGCTGTTTTAGTTTCACTTGGCACCCTCCTTATCAACAGTAGATATCTACTATCCTCTCGGGAAGATGTTCGCTTATGAACCCGCTGTGCTTTGCAGCTTTTCTTGCTTCATCGAGGGAGGCGGGCAGAGTGTCGTAGCTGTCGGTGACGGACTTCTCTGCGGAGAAGAGATTTATGTCCGACACGGGCGGCAGGTAGAGACCGTTCTTGTAGCCGTAAAGTCCCGCGTATATGAGCAGCGTGAATGCCAGATAGGGATTGGTGGTGGGGTCGGGAGAGCGCAGCTCTGCGCGGCGGTATTCACCTGCGGCAGCGGGTATGCGTACCAGCTGGGAGCGGTTCTCGCTTGACCAGGAGATGTACTTGGGCGCCTTGTTCTTGCCGAAGCGCTTGTAGCTTTCGTCGGTTGGGTTGAGGAATAGGGTCATGTCCTTGATGTGCTCGAGAATGCCCGCGATGACCGACGGCAGTATGATATGGTTCTCGTCGTTCTTGACTGAAAGATTGATGTGGTAGCCGTTGCCGGGAGCGTCCTCCAAGGGTCGGGGAGAGAAGTCGGCGTAGAGACCGTTGGCGTGGGCGACGGTCTTGACCACGTTGCGGAAACACATGGCGTCGTCGGCGGCTTTGAGGGCGTCGGCGTAGTGGAAGTCTATCTCGTTCTGACCGGGACCCTCCTCGTGGTGTGAGCTCTCGGGGATAATGCCCATCTGCTCGAGGGTGAGGCATATCTGCCTGCGGACGTTCTCGCCCCTGTCGTCGGGAGCGATGTCCATGTAGCCTGCGTGGTCATAGGGTATGTTGGTGCGCTCGCCGTTCTCGTCCAGCTTGAAGAGGTAAAACTCCAGCTCGGAGCCGAAGGAGAACTCTATCCCCGCAGCCTTAGCATCGGCGATTGCCTTTCTCAGAAGGCTTCTGGTGTCGCACTCGAAGATGCTGCCGTCGGGCTTTTTGATGGAGCAGGTCATGCGCACGACCCTGCCGTTCTCGGGTCTCCAGGGCATCGCGGTGAGGGTGTTCGGGTCGGGGAAGAGCAGAAGGTCGGAGTGGGCTTCGGTGCCGAAACCGTGAACTGCCGAAGCATCAAAGGCTATCCCGTGACGGAAGGCACGCTCCAGCTCCCCCGCCATTATAGAAATATTCTTCTGTGCACCGTAAACGTCGCAGAACTGCAGTCGTATAAACTTGATGTCCTCCTCGCGGACGTACTGGATTATCTCATCAGCTGTGTATTCCATGTTGACCTCCAAAAATCGTCAGAGAATAAAAAAAGGCGCACCCCGCCCCTAAGCAGGATGAACGCCTTCGCTCAATACACTATTATTATAACGCCCGCAGGGAGCTTTGTCAAGAGCGTAATTAATAATATTTTGTAAAAATCGGCGCCGATGGAAAAATGTGCTTGACAAATCTTTCTCGAGGTAGTATAATACCATACAGAGACAATGGCGTCGGACACGGAGAAACTATCTCCTGTGGCGGGCTGTTGTCTCTTTTTTTGTACACTAAATACATAGCGACACAGCACACGGAGGTCATTAATATGCTGAAACCGAATATGTTTTACGCCGAGCTTAAAGATTCCTACCTGTTTTATAACATCGCCCAGAAGACGAAGAAGTACCTGGAGGAGCACCCCGGCGCGCACCTTTACCGCATGGGCATCGGAGATGTCTCGCTGCCGCTGGCGGGGGAGGTCATTAAGGGACTTCACGCTGCCGCCGACGAGCAGGCAGACAAGAAGAGCTTCAACGGCTATATGCCCGAGTGCGGCGCACCGTTCCTCAGGAAGGCGGTCAGGGACTACTACGCTTCAAAGGGCGTGGAGCTTTCGGAGGAAGAGGTGTTCATCTCCAGCGGCGCTTCCGACGAGCTGGGTGATATCCTTGACCTGTTCGACCGCAGCAACCGCTCGCTTATAATCGAGCCTGCATACCCTGCTTACGTTGACGCCAACGTGATGGGCGGACGCGAGATAGTACACCTCGCATCTGGCAGGGAGAACGGCTTTCTGCCGCTCCCCGACGACTCCGCCAAAGCGGAGCTTCTCTACATCTGCTCGCCGAACAATCCGACGGGTGCGGTGTTCACGAGAGAGCAGCTCAAGGCGTGGGTGGACTTCGCCAACGCAAACGGCTCGGTGATACTCTTCGACGCGGCGTATGAAGCCTTCATTGAGGATGAAACGTTGCCCCACTCGATATTCGAGATAGAGGGCGCGCGCACCTGCGCCATCGAGATATGCTCCCTCTCAAAGACCGCAGGCTTCACGGGTACCCGTCTCGGCTACACGGTCATCCCCCGCGAGCTGGAGCGCAGCGGCATGAACTTCAACAGTATGTGGGTGAGAAACCGCACCACCAAGACCAACGGCGTCTCCTTCGTTATCCAGAAGGGTGCTGCGGCGGTGTTCACTCCCGAAGGTCAGCGTCAGATACACGAGAACATCGCGGTCTACAAGCAGAACGCCCGCGTGCTGATGAAGGCTCTCGACAAGCTGGGGATCTGGTACACCGGCGGCAAGAACGCGCCCTACATCTGGATGGAATGCCCCAACGGAATGGGCAGCTGGGAATTCTTCGACCTGCTGCTGAACAAGGTGCAGATAGTGGGCACCCCCGGCGAGGGCTTCGGCAAGTGCGGTGAAGGCTACTTCCGCTTCTCCACCTTCGGCGACCCCGACGACACTGCAAAAGCGGCGGAGCTGCTGACAGAGCTTCTCGGCTGAGGGCTTTTTGTAAGAACTGTGCAACATCGTATTTTTGCAGGATAAAGTTTTGTCTATTGCATTAAATTTGAAAAATGCTCTTGACAACTGACAGTATATATGATAGAATAATGACAGAACAAAGGCGTTCGTAACGGGATTTCCATGCCCGTGCGGACGCCTTTTTAATTTACATGAGGTGTGATAAAAATGAAGGATAGTGAACGTAAGACTGCATTTTCCGAGCAGGGACTCTACCGCAGACAGTTTGAGCACGACAACTGCGGCATCGGTGCCGTTGTCAATATCAAGGGTCAGAGGTCCAGAAAGGTCGTTGATGACGCGCTGTGCATCGTCGAGAAGCTTGAGCACCGCGCGGGCAAGGACGCGGAAGGCAAGACCGGCGACGGCGTGGGTATGCTCTCGCAGATACCTTATGACCTCTTCCGTACCGAGTGCAAAAAGCTGGGCTTCGACATCGGCGGCGAGGGCGACTTCGCGGTGGGTATGTTCTTCTTCCCGCAGAACGTCTTAAAGCGCGATCAGGCGAGAAAGCTCTTTGAAATAATCGCGGGCAAGAACGGCATCTCCGTTCTCGGCTGGAGAGACGTTCCCTCTTCTCCCGAAATTCTTGGACAGAAGGCACGCGACAGTATGCCCTGCATCATGCAGTGCTTCGTCAAGCGCCCCGACGACTGCGCCGAGACGGTAGACTTCGAGCGCAGGCTGTACGTAACAAGGCGCATATTCGAGCAGTCCGCCGAGAGCACTTACGTCTGCTCGCTGTCGTCCCGCACGGTGGTATATAAGGGTATGTTCCTCGTGGACGAGCTGAGACGGTTCTACACCGACCTGCAGAGCGAGGACTTCGTGTCCGCCATCGCTATGGTGCACTCCCGCTTCTCCACCAACACTA
>CAMVIL010000032.1 GCA_947167535.1 uncultured Ruminococcus sp.
CTTCGCACCCGTGACCGTCGGGAACGACCCAGTGAAGATCCCAGTCGCTGCTTACAGGGTAGTACTCGTGAGGGTAGCCCGCCGGCATATAAATCGCAGTCTCGGGCGGTATCTCGATGCTCCTGCCGTCGATGCACAGCACGCCGCTGCCTTTCGTGCAGTAGAATATCTGCGGGTGGGTGAATCCGACAGGTCGGACAGTTCTCGGCTGGCATACGTGCTTGCCTATGTTGTCGAGAAAAAGCGGCATTCCGACTTCTTTGTTTTTGATAGGATAATCACAGAAAAACATTTTGACCCTCCTCAGAAAAATGATGGTACTATTGTTATAAATATATACTATCATGTATTGACAATTTTGTCAAGATGTTTATAATAAAAAACAGAGGCGGATGAAAAGCGTTCGCCGTGACAGTATTGAGATTCGGGAGGGATCCGCAATGAATATGAAAAGACTTACAGCCGCATTGTTTTCTGTGTTGGTAGGATTCAGCATGAGCGTTCACGCAAGCGCCATGACAGAGCTTGAACCTACCGAGGTGGAGCATAAATTCGATCTGGGTTCTATCGAGGTCGGAGGCTCGGGCGTTGAAGTGGACGAGGAGACAGGCCGCGGACAGAACTGGATCAAGGTCATCCAGCCCTTCAACGAGGCTCACCTTTTCTGGGAGCTTGCAGATCCCGATGAGGAGGCTGTGGCAGTTACATTCGAGATATCCAACTGGTCCGGTAAGGAATTCCCCGTAAGCTGGGGCGCTCTGCTGACTTATTATGATGGCTCCGGCAACTGGTACGGTTTCAACGACTTCAAGGATATTTCCGGCTACACAATCAACGGCGACGGCGAGTACACCCTCGTCTGCGATCTGGGTTCTCTCTGCCTGCGCGAGGATCAGCCCTACGGACTTGCAATGCTTCAGGCGCTTGAGATGGTCATCGACGGCGTTGAAGAGGGCGACCCCACTACCATCGAAGTCAAGAGCGCCAGAGTGTATTTCGCGGGCGAAGAAATTGAGGACGCTGTCCTGCCTGACGGCACTGCCATTCCGATAGAGACTCCTGCGCTGATCGTTGAGGACGGAGAAGAGGGTTCTGAGGAAAGTGCAGCAGAAGCTTCCGACAGCGAAGAAGCTCAGCCGGAGACCGAGACTGAGGAGACCACTGCTGCTTCCGCCGAAGAGCCTGCGGTCGACGAGACTGCCGCCGCAAAGGACGACACATCTTCTAAGGATGAAGATGTAAAGAAGAACAGCTCGGCGCTGCCTATCGCGCTCTGCTCGGCAGGTGCTGTTGCTGTGATAGCAATAATCGCAGCTGCTTTTCGTAAGAAAAAGTGATCTACTGAAATAAAGAGGGAATAGCATGGAGCTTGACAAAAGACTGACAGGCATAACGCCTTCCGACAGACAGCTGAAGTTTCAGCAGCTGGAGTTTTACTCGTTTATACATTTTACTGTAAACACCTTCACCGACAGCGAATGGGGCAGCGGCAGTGAATCTCCCGAAGTATTTGCTCCTGCCAGGCTTGACGCCGAGCAGTGGGTCAGAGCCGTCATCTCGGCGGGTATGAGGGGACTCATACTCACCTGCAAGCACCACGACGGATTCTGCCTGTGGGACACCAGGACCACCGCTCACAGCGTAATGCACAGCCCCTACGGTAAGGACGTAGTCCGCGAGGTCTCCGATGCCTGCCGCAAGTACGGCATAAAGTTCGGTGTGTATCTCTCACCGTGGGACAGGAACAGCCCTCTCTACGGCAAGGGCAGAGAGTATGATGACTTCTTTATCGCGCAGCTTACAGAGCTGCTGACCGGTTACGGCGATGTCTTCTCGGTGTGGTTTGACGGAGCCTGCGGAGAGGGTCCCAACGGCAAGAAGCAGTACTACGACTGGGAACGCTATTACGAAGTTATCCGCAGACTGCAGCCGGATGCCTGCATCTCGGTATGCGGCCCCGATGTGCGCTGGTGCGGCAACGAAGCGGGACACACCCGCCTTGCCGAGTGGAGCGTAGTCCCGAGACGCGCAGCCGACAGCGAGATAATTTCGGAAAAAAGCCAGCATGAGGATAATGAAGAATTCCGTCAGCGCCGCGTTGATGCAAGAGACTCCGATCTCGGAAGCAGGCAGATACTCGCCGACGAGCAGCAGCTGATCTGGTATCCCGCAGAGGTGAACACCTCGATACGTCCCGGCTGGTTCTGGCATGAGTATGAGAATGACAGAGTCCGTTCCGTTGACGAGCTTATGGATATATACATCCGTTCGGTAGGTGGAAACTGCACCTTCCTGCTGAATATCCCGCCGACCCGCGACGGGCTGCTGCATGAGAACGATGTGCAGAGGCTGGCAGAGTTCGGTCAGCTTCTGAAAGAATCCTTCGGGCACGATCTGATCCCCGAGGCAAAGCTCACCTGCGGCGGCGCAAGGGAAGGATTCGGCATAGACAACGTGACGACCGACAGCTATGAGAGCTGCTATATCTCCGATTCCGACAGCGCCTCGGTGGATATCCTGCTTCCCGAAAAGAAAAAGCTCGGCTATCTGGTGATAAAGGAAAACATCACCATGAGCCAGCGTGTGGAGAGCTTCGCGGTGGATACGCTGGAAAGCGGTTATCCGCGGGAGATCTACAGGGGGACCACCGTCGGCTACAAGCGTATCGTGCCGCTTCAGGATATTGAGACCGACCGTCTGCGCATAAGGATCACAGACTCAAGAACAGAGCCTGCGATCTCGTTTATCGGTCTTTATCCTTCGGCTAAGATTGAAAAGGAGTAACTATGAATATATCTGAGACAGCAAAAAAAGGCTCTCCCAAGTCGTATATGAGCTTCCACGAGGATCCGCAGTCGCTGCATATCGGCACGCTGCCCGATCACGCCTATTTTATCCCTTTTGCGAAGGGGCAGGACGCCTTTGCGGAGCGCGAGACTTCCCGGCGGTTTGAACTGCTCAACGGCGACTGGGACTTTGACTATTTCGAGAGCATCATCGATATGCCCGATGATTTTCTCCCTCAGAAAGACAGCGTAAAGATGCCCGTACCCTCAAACTGGCAGCTTCACGGATTTGACAAGGCGCAGTATACTAACGTCTGCTACCCGATACCCTACGACCCGCCCTACGTTCCCGACGATATCCCTGTCGGCGTTTACGGCAGGGACTACTCGTACACCCCCGACGGTATGCGCCGCATACTCTGCTTTGAGGGCGTTGACAGCTGTCTGTATCTGTTTGTCAACGGCAAGTTCGCAGGGTATTCTCAGGTGTCTCACCACACTTCCGAATTTGACATCACCGACATTCTCGCCGAGGGCAGCAACCGCATCACCGCCGCCGTGCTGAAATGGTGCGACGGAACCTACCTCGAGGATCAGGACAAGTTCAGGCTGTCGGGTATCTTCCGCGACGTTTACGTCATCTCGCGCCCTGAAAAGTGCCTTGTGAATTACCGCATCACCGCCGAGCCCGATGCCGATATGAAAAACGGCAGGCTGCGCGTTTCCGTCAGCGGAGCGCCGGCTAAGCTCAGGCTGTTCGACGGAGATGTGATCGTCTGTGAGGGCGAAGCGAGTGAAGGAAAGCCCTTTGAGGCTGAGGTCGCCGATGTTAAGCTGTGGTCTGCCGAGAGCCCGTATCTCTACCGTCTGGAAATAGAGTCGAATGATGAGCTTGTGGGCGAGAAGGTCGGCTTCCGTAAGGTTGAGATCACAGACGGGATATTCATGCTCAACGGCAGACATATCAAGCTGCTGGGCGTCAACCGCCACGACAGCTATCCTGACACGGGATACTACGCAGACCGTAAAAAAATGCGGTACGATCTTACGCTGATGAAGCGCCACAACATAAACTCCGTCCGCACTTCTCACTACCCCAATGCCCCCGAATTCTACTCTATCTGCGATGAGCTGGGTCTATACGTCATTGACGAAGCCGACCTTGAATCTCACGGCTGTGTCAACGTCTACAACGACCTCAAATGGACATGGGAGAACGGCTACAACGGCATTGCGCTCATCGCGAAAGATCCGATGTTCAGGGAAGCGATACTCGACCGCGAACGTCTGCTCGTCACCCGCGACGTAAACCGTCCGAGCGTACTGATATGGTCGCTGGGCAACGAAAGCGGCTACGGGGAGAATCTTCGCGAGGGCGCAAAGCTTGTAAAGGCGCTTGACCCGACGCGCCCCGTCCATTACGAAAGCACCCACAAGCTCGACGACACCCCCGATGACATTCTCGACATGGTGTCCGAGATGTATACATCTCCCGAGGATATCCGCAAGTTCCTCGCAAAGGAGGATGAAAAGCGCCCCTTTGTGCTCTGCGAATACTGCCACGCAATGGGCAACGGCCCCGGAGATCTTGAGGAGTACCACGATCTTTTCATGCAGAACGACCGCCTTATGGGCGGGCTTGTCTGGGAGTGGGCCGATCATGCGGTGATCCTCGGATACACAGAGGATGGCAAGCCGAAGTACGGTTACGGCGGCGACAGCGGCGAACGTCATAACGACGGCAATTTCTGCATGGACGCCCTCTGCTATCCCGACCGCACTCCCCACACGGGACTTCTCGAGGTAAAGCAGGTCTACCGTCCCGTCCGCGTGACCCGCACGGCTCCCGACAGATTTGAGATCAAAAATCTTCTGCGCTTTGTTGATGCGGGCGACTTTTTGAGCTGCCGCTGGGAGATCACCTATGACGGCGGCAAAGCTGCGAAGGGCGGCTACGACTTCTCGGCGGAGCCCATGAGCAGTACGGATATCGTGATCCCCGAAGCTGCGGGTACATTTGCGAAAGACGCGTACATAAGGTTCATCTTCACGGCGAAGAACGGCTACGGCGTTTTCAGAGACGGCGACGAGGTCTGCTTCGATCAGATAAAGATATTCACGGCCGAAAAAAGAGCCGTCCTTCTGACTGCTCCCGCGCCTCTGTTTACCGAAACTCCCTTTGGCTTTGTCATATCGGCAGGGGAGACCGAGTACCGTTTCAACAGACGCACAGCACAGTTCGACGGCATCTTCAAAGCGGGCAAAAACCTGCTGGCAAAGCCGATGGAATACAACTTCTTCCGCGCTCCCGTTGACAACGATACGATGAAATGGGAATGGTATTCAGCTCACCTGAATGACTATGTGATAAAAATATATGAAACGAGCATTTCGGAGGAAAACAACTGCGCCGTGATACGCGTCAGACAGTCCTTCGGCTGGAGCATCCACCAGCCCTTCGCGACCCTCGAAGCCGTATACCGCATCGACGGAGACGGTGGTCTTGAGGTCGACTGCTCGGCGGAGTTCTCTAACAAGGTCGAGTTCCTCCCGCGCTTCGGACTGAGACTTTTTGTCGACAAAACATTCAACCGCGTAGAGTACTTCGGCTTCGGCAGACATGAGAGCTACATCGACAAGCACCGCGCCTCGTATGTCGGCAATTTCACCGCAGAAATCGCGCAAATGCACGAGGATTACATCAGACCTCAGGAAAACGGCTCCCACTTCGGCTGCACAAATATGTCCGTGACCGACGGAGTGAACTCGCTGAAATTCTCCGAACCCGATGGATTTTCCTTCAGCGCTTCCGAATACACTCAGGAAGAACTTGCCGAAAAGAGCCATAATTTCGAGCTTGAAAAATGTGAGCACAATGTCATCTGTACCGACTTTGCGATGGCTGGCGTAGGCTCGGCAGCCTGCGGCCCCCAGCTTTCCCAAAAATATCGGATATCCTTGCCGAAAACGAAAGGACACATAAGGCTTGAGATTTTTTGATATTATAATATGAAACCTTGCTTCTTTGATTTGTTTCATCTTGCAGCAGTCTGACTCAAAACGGACTGCTGTTTTTTTTCTTCACTGCTCCTGCCGACTATGATATTCAACAAAAATTTGGCTGAGAACCTCGGAATAATGTGCTTTTCTGTCAAAAAACGTTTGACTTTTCTGAAGATATATGATATAC
This sequence comes from uncultured Ruminococcus sp., assembly GCA_947167535.1. Lineage (GTDB taxonomy): Bacteria > Bacillota > Clostridia > Oscillospirales > Ruminococcaceae > YE71. The sequence goes on from CAMVIL010000032.1 coordinate 5,977, forward strand.
TAAAAATGATGATTTTATTTTTTTGGAGGTCGTAATTATGGAAAACAATGATAATCTGTTTGACGTGAACAAATATCTCAAGACCGGCAGCGGCAAGGTCGGTGTTCCCGCAGAGGAAGAGCTCGATGAGCTCACCGCCGAGCAGCAGCTGGCGAATATCTATGATATCGGCAGCAGGCTGTACTCTCAGATGGGCACCGACAGCACGGTGGGACATATCGCCGTCTTCACTTACCTTACCGAGCTCGGCAGAACTCTCGTCGGCGCAGACAGAGCAAGCTTCTGGAAGTGGGACAAGGAAAAGCATGAGCTGTGGACGCTCTCTGCGACCGGTGTCGATAAGATCGTCATTCCCGACGACAGGGGTCTTGTGGGCAAGGCGCTTAAGGAGGAGCGTGTTCTCATCACGAATGAGCCTTACAGCGATCCCGACTTTAATTCGGACATCGACCGTCAGACCGGATATCTCACAATGTCTGTGCTGGTCATGCCCGTTGCCGATCTCAGCGGCGAGTACATCGGCGCGTTCCAGATAATCAACAAATTGGGTGCCGATGGCTTTGACGAGGAAGAGGACACCAAGAAGCTGTCGCTGGCGGCGTTCGTCTGCGGTATCGCCCTCGAATCCGAGACCTTCTACGAGTATTCCCACATCGACAGCCTTACTTCGATCAAAAACAGACTCGGGTTCTACAGCGATCTGGATCATAAGTATGAGGAGTACATCGACACTCTCGCTGACAAGCCGATCTCGATGATCCTCTGCGACATCGACAGATACAAGAAGTTCAACGATAATTACGGCCATACCATCGGCGACGACGGTATCGTATACGTTGCGGAGAAGCTGAAGCAGCACCTTCGCGATGACGATTCCGTATACCGCTGGGGCGGCGACGAGTTTATCCTTCTGCTGCCCGACACCGACCTCGAGGGCTGCAAGCAGATCGCCGAGGAGATCAGAGCCGACTTTAACGACAGCAAGTTCAAGGCCAACGGCATCCCCGTGAAGATCACCCTCAGCTTCGGCTGCCTGCGCTACAATGTCAATAAGAGCGTCAAGGACAACATCGCGGTCGCCGATGATTACCTCTTTACCGCCAAGGACGACGGCAGAAACAGAGTTTACGGCGAATGAAATCTCAGAATATAACTGTACTAAAAAACGGACTGGTGTTCATAGACGGTTCCTTTCAGAGTGCTGACGTAGCATATTCCGACGGAGTGATCGTCGGGGTCTCGGACCATATCGACTCCTCCGACGCTGTTGACTGCTCGGGGCTCTATGTGCTCCCGGGGCTTTGCGACATCCACCTGCACGGCTGCAACGGGCACGACGTCTGCGACGGCGATGCGGAGTCGCTAGCTGCCATAGCGGAGTATCAGTACGCCCACGGCGTGACCGCTTTCTGCCCGACCACAATGACCCTGCCTGCCGACCGCCTGAAGGCTATACTCCGAAATATAAGCAGCTTTGCCCGACTGCCTGTAGGTTATGGCAGAGCGGAGATCGCGGGCGTGAACCTTGAGGGTCCCTTCATCTCGGCAGAAAAATGCGGAGCTCAGAAAAGTGAATATATTCAAAGTCCGTCCGCGGAAAAGCTCGGCGAGCTTTTGTCAGCCGCAGACGGACTAGTCAGGATTGTGACGATAGCTCCCGAGGTCAACGGTGCGCTGGACTGCATCAGAGCCTGCTCCGACAGGGTCAGGTTCTCGATAGGTCATACCGTTTGCGGTTATGACCGGGCGAGGGAGGCGTTCGCCGCTGGAGCCGACCATGTGACCCACCTGTTCAACGCGATGCCGCCTTTCCATCATCGGGACACGGGAGTGATAGGCGCCGCCTTTGACGACGGCAGCTGCTATGTCGAGCTGATCTGCGACGGCGTGCACATTTCCCCGCCCGCTGTGAGAGCAGCGTTCCGACTCTTCGGCGACGATCGTGTGGTGCTTGTCAGCGACAGCATGGAAGCCGCGGGAATGCCCGACGGAGAGTATTCTCTCGGTGGGCAGACGGTGATAAAAAAAGCTGCCCGCGCGACCCTTTCCGACGGGACGCTTGCGGGCAGTGTTTCAAATCTTTACGATTGTCTTGTGACAGCTGTAAGCATGGGGATACCGCTTGAGAGCGCCGTAAAGGCGGCAACGGTCAACCCCTGCCGTTCAATCGGCATCGACGACCGCTTCGGCTCTGTCGGAGTCGGCAGGTCGGCGCACTTTCTGCTGCTTGACAGCAAAGATCTTTCAATTAAACAAGTCATATGAGCGGTGCGAGCTTCAGGCTCGTGCCGTTTATTACGTCTTCTACAAATTTTTCATCGTCGAGGTGCATGAGATAGACCTCGGTGCCTTTTGAGGCGATGGCTTTCAGAACGTCGATGTAGTCGCCGATGAAAAGATGCACTCCCGAATCAACAGCGGAGACCTCTGTGTAAAGCGCAGTCTCGGAGTCGATATAGGCAAGGAATGTCAGCAGAGTGCGGGTGTCACCCGTGTATATCACCTTTTTGCCGTTGACATCAAGCTGATACCCGAAGCACTTGCCGTCAAGATTAGGAGTGTGCTCGGTGGGGATTATCTCCGTTACAAAACCGAGATCGTCGGCGGGGATAATGTTGTAACTGTCCTTGTCGCAGCCTTCGAGCTTGTCGAGATAGTAAAGCATATTCTCGCCCACTTCCTCGGAACCGACAGCGACGGTCACAGGCAGGTGCCACACGTAGTAGGAGTAGTGTATCAGCAGCGGGATGCCGCTGATGTGGTCGCTGTGGGTGTGGGTGACTATCACGTAGATGTGCGATATCTTTTCGCCGCCGCCGAAATGATCGGGGCCGAGTTTTCTGAGCTTGTTGAATGCCGTGATGGAATGGTCGAGCAGTACAAGATCGCTGCCGCTGCAAAACAGTGAGCTGTTGTGTTCGTCGCTGAATGCAGAGCCTCGTCCGAAGAATCTTAAAATCTGATCATTGTTTTCCATTACCAGATCACCCGATTTCTGCCGCCTTCCTTAGCAGCATAAAGTTTTTCATCGGCAGAGCTTATGTTATCCTCGATAGTTCTGTCTTTGTCAAATGTAGTGACGCCGAAGCTCAGGGTGTGAGTGATATCGTGGCCCTCGGCGTGACATACGGCGTCCATTACCTTCTGTCGTATCTCCTCGAAAATATAACGTAAACAAACAATAAAAATTATACTACAATGTCGAAAAAATGTG
>CAMVIL010000033.1 GCA_947167535.1 uncultured Ruminococcus sp.
ATAACCGCACTGTGCAAGACGCAGACTCAGTTCCTTTGTGTCTATCTCACCGCCTGCCTTTATGGTGATGCCTGCGGCTGTAAGGACTCCCACAGGTATAACAGGCTGCATTACCGCTTCGATGCTTGCACATATGACTCCGCAATCCTTCTTCGCTGCACGGGAGAGGGCGGATATACGCATATACTCGTACTCGTGGTTAGCGCTGTCCACGGGAGTGAATACAAGCTCCTTTGAAGGGAAGAGCACTGCGGTCTCGGTCCCCGACATCATGTTGATATCGTCGCAGAGGCGTTTAGCTTCCGCCTCACTGCCTGTTATGACGAGGTCCACTTTTCCGCTGTTGAGCGCATATATCAGCTGCGCCCTGTGTATATGCGAAAGGCCCGTCACTGAGACGGGTGAGATGTTCTTATCCAGCGCTTCGCTGAGGCTTTTGCAGCCTTGCAGCTCGGCGAAGAGTTCTTTGAATAATTTCATGATATCGCTCCGTTTTATCGGTTATGAATTGAATTTGTTCATAGCCTCGTCGGTCTTGCCGCTGACGATAAGCTCCGCCGCGTCGCAGACGTCGTCCAGCCGCGAGTCAAAAGCCTTTTGCTGTTCCTCGTTGAATTTACCCAGCACCCAGTCTGCGAGGTCGTAGTCGGGGTGGGGCTTCTTGCCGACGCCCAGCTTTATGCGGGGGAAAGCGGTCTCGTCCTCAGCGTCCACTCCGCAGAGTGCGATAATGCTCTTGATACCGTTGTGACCGCCCGCGCTGCCCTTGCGGCGGATACGGATATGTCCCGGCTCGAGGGAGATGTCGTCAAAGATGACCAGCAGATTTTCCAGCGGGATATCATAGAACCTCATAGCCTCAGCGATAGCCTCGCCCGACTTGTTCATGTAAGTCTCGGGCTTCATGACAAGCACCCGCTTGCCGCCGATGTTTGCTTCGCCCACCTTGCTCTTGAACTTGTGCTTCGACACCTCGAAGCCGTACTTTTTCTCCAGCGCCGCCACCGCCATGAAGCCCGCGTTGTGGCGGCTGTTTTCGTACTGCAGTCCCGGATTGCCGAGTCCTGCGATAATATACTCAATGCTTCCGCGTTCCTCGCGGCTCTTTGAAATTCTGTCGAATGCGTCCCAGATGCTCATTTGGCGAGTCTCCTTCTGAATTTTTCTTACATAAACACCAAAGGGCGGATACCGCCCGCAGGGGGCAGTATTCGCCGTTCTTTGCGTGTATTGATACGGTGCCTTCAGCAGCCGTTAAGTGTCTGAAATGTTATCAGTATGCAACATCGTAGAAGATGTCGTATCTGTCATCGATGAAAGGCTTCTTCATTGCAAGGCCTTCCTGAATGTCGATGTCGTAAACCTTGCCGTCCTTGAGACCTACGATGCGGTTGCCGATGCCCTGCTCCAGCAGTTCAACAGCGTGATAGCCCATCTCGGTAGCGAGAACTCTGTCTCTCAGTGTAGGCGAGCCGCCTCTCTGAACGTGACCCAGCACGGTAACTCTCGACTCGATGCCGGTCTTGTCCTGTATCTCTCTTGCGATAACGTCGGTCTTGCCAACGCCCTCAGCAACAACGATGATGAAGTGATGCTTTCCTTCCTTAGCGTTCATGGTCTTGACCATCTTGGCAGCGATAGCGTCGAGGTCGTACTCTCTCTCGAGGGTGATAACAGCCTCAGCGCCGACAGCGATGCCAACATTAACAGCGATATAGCCTGCCTTGCGTCCCATTACCTCAACGACCGAGCAGCGGTCGTGAGACTGGGTAGTATCGCGGAGCTTATCTATCATTTCGATACAGGTATTCATAGCTGTATCATAACCGATGGTGTATTCGGTACACTGGATATCGTTATCTATAGTACCGGGGATACCAACGCAGGGAACGCCGATGCTGGAGAGATCTCCTGCGCCTCTGAAGGAACCGTCACCGCCGATAACTACGAGACCCTCGATACCGAGCTTATCGCAGACAGCCTTGCCCTTCTTTACGCCCTCCATGTCTCTGAATTCGGGACATCTTGCGGTGTAAAGGCAGGTGCCGCCGCGCTGTATGATACCGGAAACGGACCTTGCGGTCATATTAACGAATTCCTCGTTAAGCAGTCCGACGTAACCTCTCTGGATACCGACTACCTCCATACCCTTAGAAATACCTGCGCGAGCAACTGCTCTGACAGCTGCATTCATTCCGGGCGCGTCGCCGCCGCTGGTAAGTACACCTATCTTTTTCATGCTAAAAATCCTCCAAACGAAATTTGAGGCAGCGTTACACACGCCGCCGACAAAATGATTACGTTTACACTCATAGTAGTATCATATCACAAATCCCTCACACTGTCAAGGTCTTTCACAAATTTTTAAAACATTTTTAGGACGATCCCGAGTATCGTGGTGCGGTGAGGAAATGGGGTGCGCATCCTGAGTCGCACCTGCTTTATTGCCCGCATTAGTGCTCTCAAATACAAAGAGACTCCCGACGATCATCGGAAGTCTCTGTTTTTCTATTACCAGTACTCATTATACCCCGGATCGGTCGTATAATCGTCGCTCTGCGTCGAATCGTCCGTCCAGTTGTAGTTCTCGTCACTGTACTCGCTGGAATCCTCGCTGTCAAGCACACTGCTCTCCTCGACCTTCGGCATTCCGGTGGATACGTAAACTATCAGTACCTCGCCCTCAGCAATGTTGATGAGGTATCCGGGACTCACGTTCGTGCGGATAACGTAGCCCTCCTTGACCGTGTAAGACTCCTCCTCGACGGTGGAGTACTTGATGTTCAGCTGGTTGAGCTGGTCAAGGTAGGTCTTCTTGGGCAGACCGTCAAATTCGGGAACGGGTATCGTCGGCGAGCCTAAGCATACTTCCAGCGTCAGCTTGTTCATTCTCGACGGGTCGTACTCTACTCCGGGCGGTATGCTCTGGCTGGTAACTATGCCCTTCTGCTCCAGCTCGGAATAGTAGGTTTTGGTGCGAATCGTAAAGGACGAGCCCAGCTCGCGCTCTACCGCGTCGTAGCGCTGACCCACAAGGTTAGGCATGATAGCGCCGGTGCCGTAGGGCGATTCCGCAACGGATTCATCGGCGGGCATTGTGATCTCGTGGGATTCGAGTATCAGCACCTCGCTGTCGTCGTCGGTAGCGTTGGTGATTATCACCTTGTCGGAATCGCTGTCGTCTGCGGGGGAGAATACCTTGTACAGCAGGACAAATCCCACTATCAGCATTATTCCGAGAAGCAGGAATCCGATTATCGTAAGTGCGTTGGTAGTCTTTTTCCTGAAGTCCTCAGCGGCGGCGAGCTTGCGTTCAAGAGCCTTGCGCTCGGCATCCTCTTCGGGGTTCTTGGGCTTGACTACGGGGATAGTCTGTGTAGCGCCCTTGACGTGGGAGCTGGGCTGAGGAACGTTCTCAAACAGCTCGCTCACGAGGTCTGTGATACTCTGTATACGGTCGGGACCGCGCACCGACATCGCTCTCATCAGCACGTTGGAGACGTGTCTCGGGATATGCGGATTTATGCGCGACGCGGGTATCATGGTATCGTTGTGCAGTCTGTTGTTCGCATCGGGCGGAACGTAGCCTGTCAGAATGCGGTAAATGACTGCCGCTATCGAGTAAACATCAGTCCATGTGCCCTGCCATTCCAGCGAGGAATACTGCTCGGGAGCGGTATAACCGGAGTAGAACTCGGGCGAGAGTGCGGTACCCGCAGTGCGGATAGAGCTTATCGAGAAGCCTGTGAGCTTGAGCTTGCCCTCAGTCGTCACGATGATATTCTCGGGGGAGATACCCCTGTGGATAATGCCCGCGTTGTGGATAATGCTGAGTGTCGTAAACAGCGGCACGAACAGCTTCTTTACCTGAGACCACTGGAGATAGCCGCGGTTTGCCTGCAAAAACTTCTTCAGCGATACGCCCTCGATGTATTCCAGCACAACATAGCAGGTGTTGTTCTCGGAGAACATATCCTTAGCCGTGCAGATGGAACCCAAGTTTCTCATTCTGGTCAGGGTGCGGTTCATATCCATAAACTCCGACATATAGGTCTTGTACTTGGCAAGGCAGTCGGCGTTTATTGTAATATTTTTGCTTTTCATCTCGCGCTCGCAGAGGGTATCGGGCATATATTCGCGCATGACCGCCTTAGTCTTTGAGACCTGGTCATAGCATATATAAGAAGCTCCCTCACCGTTATATGAGAGCATTTTTCCCACGATGTATCTATCATTCAGAACAGTATGCGGCGCAAGGTAGGACTGAAGATGCGGTATATCGTCGGTATAGGTGCAGTAGTGGCAGACTCCGTCGGCGTCAAGCTCGTTCATACAGCCCATACAGAGCTTTATATCGTTCTTCATGTATTCATCACCACCATTGGTTTCTGTTTGTTTTCATACTTCCGTGCTCGGTGTTCTCCTTCATAAAGGCACACCAAAGCAGACCTGCAAAAAATACACGTCCTGTCCTATCATATCAGTTTTTGCCGACATTGTCAAGAATTATGCCGAATCTGTATATAATAAGCAATAATTTGTAGTTGATTTGTAATCTATGCGGGTCACATATTTCTCGGTATCAGGACTTCATTCGTCGAATACTTGTACTTGCCCTTCTCGCTGAAGGTCACCCGCGTGAGCATGGCCTGTTCGTCGCCGTTGTCACGCTTGTAGTAGTATTTGTACACGTAGGTTATCCCGCCGTCTTCGCTGTATGTGATGCTGTACGGCGACAGGTCGATCGCTTTCATCACTGCCGACTGCTTGGTTCCCGAAGAGAATCTGTCCAGATCTATGCATCCGCTCAGCTTCTTCCCGCGGATGTCATGCTTCAGCGTCGAGAAGTCGGTGTAGGTGACCTTCGAGATGTGCCCGCTGTTGTCGCTGGTAGTCAGCGTGACCGCCCAGCTGGGGTATTCTATCCCCTGAACCTTGACCGTCTTGTCGCTCTCGTAGATGTAATCAAAGGCGATGGCGCTGTTGACGCCGTAGAATTTCGACTCGTCGAGGTACTGAATACCAGTCTTGACGTTGAGCGTCTGGGGCTGTTCGCCGATGTAAGCCGAAGCATCCTCAGCGTAGCGGAGACCTTTGGACGCAGTCAGCGCCATAACGATGACCACCGCGATGATGACCACCACCGCCGCGATACCGCCGCCGATTATCAGCTTCACACCGCGTCTTGTGAGTCCGTGTTTGATCTCGTATGCCGTCTTCTTCTGGAAAAACCTGATGGTCTTGTTCTTATTCTTATCCTTTTTGCGGCGCTTATCCGCGATCTGTCTGCGCTGTTTGTCGGCCAGTTTTTTCCTCTGCTTATCGGTCATTCTGATGGAGGTATGGCAGAAGGGGCACTCGATTATCTGGTCGCTGATCTCTTTTTGGCATTTGGGACACAACATTTTTATTACACCTCGCTTGTGTGCTTGTGTTGGGGGAGTTCGCGTTTTTTTACAGCGTCAGCTGATCGGGGTCGGGGAGATCTTTTGCGGGGCTGCCTGTTGAGGGCACCGCCTTGCAGCGGAAACGCTTCAATCCCTCGGCGGTCTCGGCAGTTATCTTCTCGGCGTTTATGATCTCCGCCTTGCCCTTGAGGGACATCACCTGCACGCCGATGGTGCTCTTTGTGGTCTTGGGAAGCAGCAGCGCCGTGTCGAATATCAGTGCGCGGTTGTTGGACGAACGCAGCATTATCTCGCAGTTGTCGTCTATCTGTATCGCGGCGATTATCTTATCTTTAAGGCTCAGTGCGCCTGTCAGCTTCTTGCGGTTGGTCTTGGTCTCGTATGCGGACAGCGGCACCTTAGCCACCTTGCCGCCTGCGTAGACGAATATCATGTAGCCCGAGTAGTCAGAGGTGTTCGCCATCGCCACCACCTCTTCGCCCTCGTCAAAGCTGAGCTTGGCGGGGATATAGTCGCCCATAGCGCTGGCCTTTGTCTCGGTGAACGCCGAGACCTTGGTCTTGTAGCAGTTGGCGCCCGTCGTGAAGAAGAGCAGGTCGGAGCGGTTGACCGTCTCGCGCTGCTGGGATATATAGTCGCCCTCCTTGACCTTCTGCTCGCTTGCCATTCTCAGGCTGTTGGGGAGTATCTTCTTGAAGTAGCCGCTGTCGGTGAGGAATATCGAGCAGTTGAAGTCGGGGGTGTCATCGACATCTACCTCTTCCGCGATATCGGAAGCAAAGAAGAACTCGGTGCGGCGCGGCTGGCCGTACTTCTTGACGATCTCGTGGAGCTCCTTGATGATAACGGACTTGATCTTCTTGTCGCTGCCCGCGATATCTTCCAGCTCGGCGATAGCGCTCTTTAAGTCTTCGATATCCTTTGTACGCTTTAAGATATACTCGCGGTTGAGGTGGCGCAGCTTTATCTCGGCGACATATTCCGCCTGCACCTCGTCGATTCCGAAGCCTATCATGAGGTTAGGCACTACCTCTGCCTCTTCTTCGGTCTCGCGGACTATCTTGACTGCCTTGTCGATGTCCAGCAGTATCTTCTCGAGACCTTCCAGCAGGTGGAGCTTTTCCTTCTTCTTGCTGAGGTCGAAGAGAGTTCTGCGGCGGACGCAGTCCACTCTGAACTTTATCCACTCGTCCAGTATCTCATACACGCCCATTACCTTCGGGTAGCCGTGTACGAGGATATTGAAGTTGCAGGCGTAGCTGTCCTGCAGGGGAGTGAGCCTGAAGAGCTTCTGCATGACCTTTTCGGGGTCGGTGCCTTTCTTGAGGTCGATGGTGATGGTCAGACCGTTGAGGTCGGTGTCGTCTCGGATATAGGAGACCTCGCGGAGCTTGCCGTCCTTGACGCACTGGATGACCTTCTCGACTATCGCCTCAACGGTGGTAGTCGCGGGTATCTCGGTGATTATGAGGCTGTTCTGCTTCTTGTCGTACTCATACTTGGCGCGGAGCTTTATCGAGCCGCGGCCCGTGCGGTAGACCTGTTCGAGGGTCTCCTCATCGTAGAGCATAAGACCGCCGCCGGCGAAGTCGGGACCTTTGAGGGTCTCGATGGCGTTGTGGTCGGGATTTTTCATGAGTGCGACGGCGGTGTTGCATATCTCCTCGAGGTTAAACGAGCAGACGCTGGACGCCATCGAAACGCCGATGCCGACGTTGGAGTTCACGAGGATAGAGGGGAACGCTGCGGGGAGCAGGGTAGGCTCCATCATCTCGTTGTCGTAGTTGGGCACGAAGTCCACGGTATCCTTGTCGATGTCGTTGAAAAGCTCGGCACAGATGGGTGACAGTTTGGCTTCGGTGTAACGCGAAGCAGCGTAGGACATATCCCTCGAATACGCCTTGCCGAAGTTTCCCTTCGAGTCAACGTAGGGGTGGAGCAGGGTCTCGTTTCCGCGTGCGAGTCTGACCATAGTCTCGTAGATGGCCTGATCGCCGTGAGGGTTGAGCTTCATGGTCTGTCCGACGATGTTGGCGGACTTGGTACGCGCTCCCGTCAGCAGGCCCATCTTGTACATGGTGTAGAGTATCTTTCTGTGGGAGGGCTTGAAGCCGTCTATCTCGGGGAATGCTCTCGACACGATTACGCTCATGGCGTAAGGCATATAGTTCTTTTCCAGCGTGTCGGTGATAGATTCCTCAACTACCGTACCCGCGCCCGCAATGTAGGCGTCGGGGAATTTTGTCTTGTCTAACTTAGGTTCTTTTGCAGTTTTCTTAGGCATTTATATCTTTCCTTTTTATTTCATCAAAAACATTTTTATCAATGCTGCCGCCGTTACCAGCGCTGCTGCGCCTGCGTCGCAGGCTATCATTTTAACGCGGGCGGACTTTATCTCTGCGGTGCGTTCTTCTGCGGTCAGGTCTCCGCCGAACACGGAAAACATCTTTACCGTAAACACTACCGACAAAACGATCAGCACCGCCGCACCGAGTATCAATAATATCAGAAGTATCTTTGCCATACGTCCGCCTTTAGCTGATGTCAGCCATATCAAGGTAGTCGTGACCGAACTCGCTGATATGATCCTTTCTGCCCTGCAGGTCGTCGCCCAGCAGCATATCGAATACCTGAGCCGTCTGCTCGGCGTCGGTGGGGTTGACTTTGATAAGGCGTCTCGTCTGCGGGTTCATAGTGGTAAGGCTCATCATCTCAGCCTCGTTCTCACCAAGTCCTTTCGAGCGCTGGAGGGTGTACTTCTTGTCGCCTATCTTCTTCAAGATGTCGGTCTTTTCGTTCTCGTCGTAGGCGAAGTATACCTTCTCCTTGCCCTTTTCCTTGACGGTTATCTCAAACAGCGGAGACTCCGCGATGTAGACGTAGCCCTCGTTGATGAGGGTGGGAGTCAGGCGGTAGAGCATGGTCAGCACCAGTGTGCGGATCTGGAAGCCGTCGTAATCTGCATCGGTACAGATTATGATCTTGTTCCAGCGCAGACCGTTGATGTTGAAGTTCGAGATGTCCTTGTTGGATTTGGACTGCACCTCAACGCCGCAGCCCAGCACCTTGATGAGGTCGGTGATTATCTCGCTCTTGAAGATACGCGCGTAGTCGGCTTTGAGGCAGTTGAGTATCTTTCCGCGTATCGGGATAACAGCCTGAAATTCCGAGTCGCGTGCCATCTTTACCGAACCCAGCGCCGAGTCGCCCTCCACGATGTAGAGCTCGCGGATAGACACGTCCTTCGAGCGGCAGTCGTTGAACTTTGCCACCTGATTCGAGAGGTCTATCTTTGCGGTAAGGTTGTTCTTTATCTGCAGGCGGGAAGTCTCTGCCTTCTCGCGGGAACGCTTGTTTATCAGCACCTGCTCGCAGATCTTCTGAGCCTCGTCGGGCTTTTCGATGAAGTATATCTCCAGCTGCTGGCGCAGGAACTCGTTCATGCACTCCTTGATGAACTTGTTGGTGATAGCCTTCTTGGTCTGGTTGGCGTAGCTTGTCACGGTGGAGAAGCTCGAGGATACCAGCACAAGGCACTCGCCGATATCGGCGTAGGTGATGGGCTTTTCGTTCTTGTTGTACTTATTGTTGTCCTTCA
>CAMVIL010000034.1 GCA_947167535.1 uncultured Ruminococcus sp.
TAAGCCTGACGCAGCATCTCCTCTGCGACCGCCCTTATCTCCCACTGTGCGCGGTTGCAGCAGCGCAGCCTGAAGAAGTGCAGCAGTGTGCGGGCGTTCATGGTGACAACTATCTTGGTCTCGCAGGCGTTGGGGAGCACAAAACGCGCGTCCTCTATCGCCTTCTTCTGAGCATTCCTGCGGGCGGTCTTTTCGTCCTGACCCTGCTCGGTAAATGCCGCGAAATGTTTTTGCTCGAGAGCTTTGGTCAGTACGCGGTAGCTCTCGGCGATGTTAAACATCTGCTCGTCGTAGAGCGCCTTTATCTCCTCGTCCTCTGCTATCTCGGGCGGAGTGACGTACTCAAAGCCGTCCATGCTGACATAGCGCTGGCTCTGCTGAGAGTAAGAGGCTATCCTGTGACGCACCAGCTGATGCGAGCAGGCACGGGATATGCCCTCGATGGCGAAGGTGAAGGAGACGTGCTCGATGGGGCTTTCGTGACCGATGGACGCCAGCATATCTATAAAGGAATCTATCTTCTCCTCGGTCAGTCCGTCAAGCAGCGAATCAACGTCCGAATTTGCATAGCAAAGCTTTGCAGCGGTAGCGATATACTTCTCGGGCTCGGGTGTGTGAGTTAGCAGTTTTACCTTCATAGCGCAACTTCCTCTCCGCGAATACGTCAGACTTGCCCGAAAACTAAATCACACCGCCTGAAAAAATCTTTTGCCATTCGTCACAATTTAGTTTCCGATCAAGTCTATTATACCATTTTCGCATTATTACGTCAATAGTGTAAATTTTAGCATTATCAGTGCATATCTTTTTATATTATACCATAACCCGATTGATTTTGCAAGGGCTTTTTGAGATTTTTATTTGCAATTTTCGCAAATTTTTACCATTCACAGCTTTTCTTTCATCAGTGAAATAAGCCTTCCGCCGTCCAGCTGCGGCAGCGGAAGAAGATTGAAAGCCGCCAGTGCGAGATTTATTTTCGCCAGCCAGTAAAAACCCGACAGATACGAGACTGCCGCAAATACCAGATTCACCGCGCAGCCCGCAGAAAGTATCGCCGCCCTCGCTCCCCTGCCGAGCCTGTTAATCCGCCTCGTGCTTATGCGTATCCCGCCCGCATAGAAGCTCATCCTGCGCGGCGGGCAGCCGAAAAGAAGCATAGCCGAGAGATGTCCCAGCTCGTGCAGCAGGCAGCAGACCAGCGCCGCTTCAACGCAGGCGCCCGTCCTTCCGCCGATGTAAAGATACAGCATAAGCACCGCGAAGAATCCGAAATGCAGCCGCACCCTGATCTTAAAGACTTCAAACTCCAGCATATCATCGCCCCCGTTATGATGATATGCCGCCGGCGCCAAAAAAACAACAGCGGACTGCAACAGGTGCAAACCGCTGTAAGTGTACAATTTTCAGGACTGTTCTTCTGTGAACTTCCTGCATTCGTCAGCCAGATATCCGAGACAAGGCTCGAATCTTACGGAATACCAGTGATCTTCCCTGACGGGAAGAGTGTTCTCAACGCACTGTCTCGTGAAGTTCACCGCAAGGTCAAGCGCCTTCTGGCCGTCCATGCCCAGGGTCATACCGCCCGAGAACACCGACGAGAACATGTCTCCGGTGCTGTGATAGCTGCCGCTGATGTTCTTTCCAAAGGAGGTCACAAAGCGCTTCTCGGAGGCGATGTAAGCCATCGCACCGTTGCGCTGCTTGTCGGGAGAGGCTCCCGTCATTATTGCCATGCGGCTGCCCAGCGCAGTCAGGCTGCGCAGCCTGTCCTGTATCTCCTCGAGCTTCAGATCGTTGCGGTAATTCTCACCCAGCAGCAGAGCCGTTTCTGTCGCATTGGGGAGTATGCAGTCCGCCACCGCGCACAGCGAGCGCATCGCGGTGATGAAGCGGTTGTCAAAGCCCGCATACATTCTGCCGCCGTCGCCCATAACAGGATCCACCACCACCAGTGTATCCTCGGTACGGAAATCTGCGATCAGACGCTTGATAACGTCCACCTGCTCCACCGAGCCGAGATATCCCGTGTATATGGTATCAAAATGCAGCCCGAGCTTTTTCCAGTGAGCTGTGATACCCGCGATGTCATCGGTAAGGTCTCGGAAAGTGTAGCCCGAAAACCCGCTGCCGGTATGTGTAGACAGCACCGCCGTCGGGATCACGGCAGTCTCTACGCCCATAGCCGAAATGACAGGCAGAGCCGCCGTCAGCGAGCATTTTCCGAAGCAGGATATATCTTGTATTGTAAGAAGTCTTTTCATCATCATTCTTCCCTTAGGCAATACTGCACGATCAGAGTTCACAAAGGCGTAAGCCGTGGCTGCGGGGTATTGCCTTGATAGTCATGCTGTTTCATTATAGCATTTAGGTGTGTATTTGTCAAGTACCCGACAAAAAAACGCAAGCCCGAGATCGAATAGACTTCGTTCTCAGGCTTGGTCAGATGATCAAATGTTATGGGTATTCCTGTATAGTGGGGATCACGGTATCAATAATAGGAAGGAGGAGCGGGCCACAGGCGGCAGCGAGGACCGTTTGCTGCTCTGCCGTAGGAATCGCCTGCCCAGACTTCGATCGCACCGTGTTTCTTATCCTTAGCGCCTATACCCGAGATGCGATAGCCGATAAGCCATCTGTCGGTATAGCTGTAAGTATCCTTCTCTACAACGCCGGGGCGCTTACTGGAGCTCTTGCCCTGACCGTCGCGCTGGTCATGGTTGCACTGGTCAGCAGGATGCTTGTATCCCGAGCTTCTCATGGGGATATAGCTCATGTCTTTATCGCCGCCAATGATCTCTTCGATACGGGTATTCAGCTCATCGGTAAGAGCGTTATACTTAGGATTAGTCTGCTCCCAACCATCACCGTTCATATAGAACTGAAAACCTTTCTGTGTATTAAGGTTAGTCTTGGTACCGCAGGCTCTTGCAACGTTTCTGTAATAATACTCTTCGTCCTCAATCTTAACCCGATAATCGGCTCTTTTTGCGTCAGGAGAGCTTTAGAATACGTCACTATACTCGGGGCACTCGGTCAGTATACAAACCCTAGTAGTTCCGATAAGTCTCGCAGTAACGATATCAGCCTTACGGTTAGCCTTGCCGACATAATTAATAAGAGAAGGGACTATAATTGCAGCCAGTATTCCGATTATAGTAATAACTACAACCATCTCTACCAGCGTAAACCCTTTCTGTAAAGCCTTCATTTTTTTCATATAGATCACTCTCTTTCCTTATTGTATTTCTATAGCAGATCTTTCTGTGTTTCCCAGTGAAACACCTTATTTTGTTTCTTCTCATGTATTAATTATACACCATTACCAATTATTTGTCAACGTGAAATGCATTTAATCAACATATTAAACATTAATTCAGCGTTTTCTACAAATCTCGTACACTTTAATGAGCCAACCGCACAATTATTTAAATGTTATAGCAAAAAAGTATAGGTTTGTACAATACACATAAACAAGCGATATCGTTTTCGATGCATTTTGTATAAATTAAATAGTAAAATAAGTAAACAAATTCTTCCTGCAAACGCTCAAAAGCGCTCCCTGTCGGAAGCGCTTTTTCTGTGAATTTACATTTATTTACTTCTGAGAGCACTCTACCGCAGCGCGGATAAAGTCCTTGAAGAGTCTGTGCGCCTTGTTGGGGCGGGACTTGAACTCGGGGTGGAACTGAACGCCCACGAACCAGGGGTGAACATCCTTCGGCAGCTCAACGATCTCAACGAGGTTCTCGTCGGGAGAGAGACCCGCGAGGATAAGACCCGCTTCGGTCAGAGGCTTGCGGTAGGCATTGTTGAACTCCCAGCGATGACGGTGACGCTCGTAGATAAGCGGCTCGCCGTAAACGCCGCCCGAGATAGTGCCCTCACGCAGCTTGCAGGGATACAGACCCAAACGCATTGTGCCGCCCTTTTCGGTGACGTCTTTCTGGGTGTCCATGATGTCGATAACGGGGTGAGCAGTCTCAGAGGTAAACTCGGTGGAGTTTGCATCGGCAAAGCCTGCCATGTGGCGGGCGTACTCAACAACCGACATCTGCATTCCGAGGCAGATACCGAACATAGGTATCTTGTTCTCACGAGCGTAACGGATAGACTCGATCATACCCTCGATACCTCTGTCGCCGAAGCCGCCGGGAACGATTATTCCGTCACAGCCTGCGAGCTTTTCAGCCGCATTCTTCTCGGTTATATCCTCGGACTGTATCCACTTGATATTTACCTTAGCGCTGTTCTCAAAGCCGCCGTGACGAAGAGCCTCAGCAACCGAGAGGTAAGCGTCCTCCAGCTCAACGTACTTGCCGACAAGACCGATGGTAACTTCCTTGTCACAGCCGTTTACGCGGTCGATCATTTCCAGCCAGCCTGTGAGGTCGGGCTTGCGCTTTTCAAGACCCAGATGCTCGCAGACAACATCAGCGAGACCTTCCTTCTCCAGCCAGATCGGCACCTCGTAGAGCGAGGGAGCGGTGAGGTTCTGGATAACGTCTTCCTTATGTACATTGCAGAAGAGAGCGATCTTCTCGGTCATATTCTGCGGGATGGGCTGTTCGGAGCGGAGCACCAGAATGTTAGGCTGGATACCAAGGCTCAGCAGTTCCTTTACAGAATGCTGTGTCGGCTTGGACTTGAGCTCCTTGGAACCGGAGATATAAGGCACAAGACAAACGTGGATAAACACGCTGTTGCCTCTGCCCATTTCCTTGGAAGCCTGTCTGATAGCCTCAAGGAAAGGAGTAGACTCGATATCGCCGACGGTACCGCCGATCTCGGTGATAACGACGTCGGTCTCGGTGTGGTTAGCCTTAGCCACGCGGTAGAGTCTGTCCTTGATCTCGTTAGTGATATGAGGTATTACCTGAACAGTAGAGCCGAGGTAATCGCCGCGGCGTTCCTTATTGAGGACTGTCCAGTAGATCTTACCTGTAGTTACATTATTGTTCACCGACAGATTCTCGTCGATGAATCTCTCATAGTGACCGAGGTCGAGGTCAGTCTCGGCACCGTCATCGGTAACGAAAACTTCACCGTGCTGATAAGGCGACATTGTACCGGGGTCAACATTTATATAGGGGTCAAATTTCTGAATGGTAACGCTGTAACCGCGGCATTTGAGAAGTCTGCCGAGGGAAGCTGCAGTAATACCCTTACCGAGTCCCGACACAACGCCGCCAGTAACGAATACATACTTAGTTGACATACTATAAACCTCCATGTACTTTGAAAACATATATAAATACATTATACCAAAAACTTCAGGAAATTACAACCCCTATTTTAAAATTTACAAAAAAAATATAGTGAACAGCTTTTTAATAGACTGACCGAATTTGTGCACCTCTCCAAAAATGTGAACTTCAATTTTCACTGATACACAAATTTTCCTGAAAATACAAAATCACGGCGAATCATGCTTGACAAAAGCATCGGGACGTGATATAATTTCGGTAATAAAGTACACATTATTCTCACGCGATGTGAACTTTGCAAGCTACGGAGGTATACGACATGAAATTCGGTGATAAACTCAAACACATAAGAACAGGCAGAAAGATGACCCAGTCAGACGTTATGAACGCAGTCGGCATCAGCAACCGCACTATCATTCTCTACGAAAAGGGCGAACGCATCCCCCGCTCCGAAAGCACTTATCAGAAGCTCGCCGACCTTTTTGAGGTACCCGTGGAGTTCTGGACTACCGAGAGCGACGACGACTTCCGCCTCGCTTCGATGTACGCTCACGGCGAGCAGGGCAAGATACAGGCGGAAAAGCTGGTCAGCGAGATAGCGGGACTTTTCGCGGGCGGAAAGCTCAGCGAGGAGGACGCCGACGCTGTTATGCTGGCACTCCAGAAGGCTTACTGGGAGGTCAAGGAAAAGAACATGGAGGCTAAGAATAATTGAGTTACATTTACGATATGGTGAACGACCTAATCAGGACTCACGGCACCCGCGACCCCTTCGAGCTTTGCCGCGAGCTTCCGGTCAACTGCTTTACCGACGAGCTTGGCGGTCTCAGCGGACTGTTCACATATATCGGCGACGACCCTGTGATAATCGTATCATCATCGCTGTGTGAAGAGGACAGGCGTCTAGCCTGCGCACACGAGCTGGGACATTTTTTTCTGCACTCGGCGATCGCTAAGGAAAGCACGCTCCGCGAGTTTGAGATATTCAACATGAAGGACAAGGTGGAGTACGACGCCAACATCTTCGCGGCGCATCTGCTGATCGACGACAGCGAGATGATATCTCTGCTGAAGGACGGCTGTGACGTTTTCCGCACAGCGATGGAGCTGCGCGTCAACCCGAACCTGCTGAACATAAAGCTGAGCGAACTCAACGGCATGGGCTACCGCTTCGACACGGACTGGGGCAGCACCCGACTATTCTGAATAATGATCAAAACCGACTCTGCGATCGCGGAGTCGTTTTTTCTGTCTTACCGTCCGTATCCCGAGTCGGCAGACATAACAAAAACGCCCCCGCCGTTACCGAACGGAAGCGTTCTAAAGATATTCAATGATTTACAGAAGCACACGCCAACGACCGTCCATGCGAAGAACGAGTATCTCTTTCGATTCCGCGTTGCCGTTGAGTGTATAAGAAACTTTTGCTCTGAGAGTGTTTTCGCCTATAAAGACATCCTTGAACTGTATACCCGTCCTGCCCTGACTTTCCAGAGCTTCGGTGATGATCTGTTCGACCTCATTCTGTGTCATTTCATACTCCCCCGTAACAATAAAATACTATATCCCGATCTTCCGGATCGGAAAAACAACGATAACATAATAACACATTATCGTCTGTTTGTCAATAACGCAATTGTTTGGATTTTTTGAAAAAAAAAAAATAAAAAATAAACCGCCCGATCATTACGAACAAGCGGTCTATTGTTTTTTGTTTTTCACGATCAGATGAATCCATGGTAAGGACCCTGATAAGTAGCGTCGCCGAAAGCAAGGATGATCATGAAGATAGGTCCTAAGAAGATAAGACCAACACCAAATGCAGTGCTCTTTCCGAAAGCGTGAGCAAGTCTGATGCAGAAGCCGAATGCCAGGATTATGTTGAGGATCGGAACTAACAGCAGCAGGAACTTCCAGCCGTTGCCATAAACGATCTTGAACTCGATGTAGGCATTGTAGATCGGGATGATAGCCTTCCAGCCTGCCTCACCTGCCTTAGAGAAAAGCACCCAGCAGCAAACGAGAGAAATGACACCGGAAACTAAAGATGTCAAAATGCTGAATGTGCTGCTCTGCTGAACCGTCTGATCTGCGGAGTAAGCAAGTACATTTAAAAGCTCATTCACCGTGATTCCCTCCTTTCCGACATAAGGTTAGAAATAATGTCATCATCATTATATCACAGTTTTTGCATTTTGTCAACATAAATTATTAAAAAATATTTCCGAAACAGAAAAAGTCCCCTCGAAAGGGGACTCATTGATATTACGCAAAAAACGCTATCAGTCTCTGAGGGAAGAATAATGCGCCACAAGATGCCGTCGGGCGCCGGTCATGTCGGTGCCCTTGAGGTCGCAGCCGTTGTGGCTCATAAGCTCCGCGCAGACAAGACCCTCAAGCTTCATATCCGCCACAGGCGTGCCGTTGCAGACTATCGTGAGCTTTCCGCCCGCTTCGTCCACTGTGATGCCGCCCTCGCGCCCGATGACCTCCTCGTCCCCGCCGTGCCGTTCAACGACATAGCTAAGACGCTTTCCGTCAAAGCCGAGGAGTTCCTTCATCGGTGTGCCCTGAGGCTTTTTTCTTCCGAACAATCCCAAAGCTTACTCAGCCTCGAACTGATCCTTGCCTACACCGCAGAGGGGACAGACGAAATCCTCGGGAACGTCCTCCCACTTTGTGCCTGCATCGATACCGCCGTCGGGATAACCCTCGGTCTCGTCATAGATAAATCCGCATACTGAACATACATACTTCATAACTTTTACCTCCTGTAATAATAATAAACGGACGGAAGGACTTCTTCCGCCCGTTTGTATGAGTTTAACATAATTCTGTGAGAGGCACAAAGGTATTTTGTGTATTTATTGTGAAATATTTATGCTGCCTTCACGCTTATGCTTCCGCAGTCGTCGTTGACTTCTATCAGCACGCTGCCCGACTTGAGAGAATCGTCTACGCTTACGCTGCCCGTGTCGGCATCGGCGTGAACGTTGTAGTCCTGACCGGAAAGGGTCATTTTTACCGCGCCCAGATCCACCTGAATATTACCGCTTACAGTCACGATGCCGTTGTACTTGAAGTCGCCGCAGTCGCACTCTGCCTTGAGCGTGCCCACGTTCATGTTCTCAAACTTAGCCGCGCCGAGGCTCAGCTTTGCGTCGAGCAGATCGCCGACAGTTACATTATTCATCTCAACCGCGCCGCAGTCCGCCTCGACATTTAGGCCGTCCGCAGTTATGTTTGAAAGGCTTACCTTGCCGAGAGAATCCTTTATCTCAATATTGTCCGCAGTGATGCCGCTTGCCTTTATCTCGCCGCAGTCTGCGTTCAGCTTTACGGCAGTCGCTGTCATATCGCTGATGTTGATCCTGCCGAGGTCAGCTTCTATTTTGAAGCTGTTGTATTCCTTCTCGGGGAGATAAAGCTCGAATTTCACATCGGTCTTTGCCTTTGTCTTCATACCGAAGAGGTCGAAGTTAAAGCTGTCGGAACCGTCTTTCTCCGACTTGTATACCAGCGAGAGAGTGCTCTCGTCCTTGACGGTGAGGTACTCCTCCTTGATATTGGAAGCCTTGAGGGCAGCCTTGCCGTCTTCCGACTTCTTGATAACGATATTGCCGATGTCCATATCCGCTAAAACATCGCTGTGGTCGGCGGTGAGCTCGTATTCCTTGGTGACAAGGTCAAGCTTCTCGGCGTACTTTTCGGGAGTGGGGTGGATCAGTCCG
>CAMVIL010000035.1 GCA_947167535.1 uncultured Ruminococcus sp.
CTGGTCAACAAGGTCGCTGAGAACAAGAGAGCGGCGGCGGAGAAGAAGATCAAGAATTGACGGGCAGATCATCGGGGAAATGATCTGTTGATTTACGGGGCGAAAGTATGAAAAAATATGCGATTTACAAGTCCGAGACGGGGTACTATTATTATAGGTACTGCGACTCCCTCGAACAGCTCGAGGGCACGGGCTTTGAGAGAATAGTCACTGAGGAAAAGCTGCCCGTCGTGCTTGACGGAAGGGGCGGCTACTATCAGTTCAAACAGGGTGACTACGGCTTCGTTGAGGTGATAGAGTCCGATGAGGAGATCCCGCTTCCCCTCGAAAAGCTCTACTTCAAAAACGACGAGAACTTCAAGCTGGGCTGGATGACGCCCGACGGCGACACCTATTCCTGCGACTACACAGGACACACAAAGGCAGCGATAGTCATCTGCGCCAACTACTTCCCTAACGCTCAGCTCCCCGAAAGGACGCTGGGGCGCAAAGGCTGGCTGAAGATCATCGACTCGTGGGACGGCACCGAACGCCAGCACTCACAGTACGTCTACTCGCTGACGGGAAAGATAACCAAGCGTCAGGCTGACAAGCTTTTCGATCTGGGACTATATAATAATGAAGAGGTCAGACAGCTGCTCAAAGACAGCGAGAATGACTGGTAAAACTTAATTTTTTCAGAGGAATATGAAACTCAGCGTTCTTGGCGACCGGCTCAAGCACGCTGTTTTTGATGCCATTTTTTGCCTCAAAATCCTGCTTCGACATATCATACATAGAAAATGATTTTTATTTGTTAAACATGACAATTGATTTGAAATTAAAGTTATGTTATCATAATATTAACACATTTAACGGAAGTTAGATCTCATCATTGTTCACGCCCCATACAATGATTGTATATTCTGCAAAATAAATGCAGTTAAAATTCAAAAAATCTATTGACATTTCACTAACAATGGTGTATAATAGTATACAGAGCTTACACGGCGTGTTTCCCCATGCCCGTTTTTGCCTTAAATCAAACTATTAGGAGGATATCGTCAATGGCTGAGACCAGATTTATTAAAACAGTGACCTTCGGCGGCTATGATAAGGCTGAGGTCGACAAGAGACTCGAGTATTTCTACACCAAGCTTTATGAGCTGAAGAACGAGCTCAGAGAGACAAAGCTGACTCTTGAAGAATATAAGAAAGGCACCGACGCTGAAAAGGCAGCAGAGACTGTGCTCGCAGGCGAAAGAGCCAAGCTGACTCAGGTTCAGGTCCAGAACGAGACGATGTCCGACAGGATCAAGAACGTTGAAGAGGAGAATAAGGCTAAGGACAACGAGATAAAGGCGCTCAAGGATAAGAATAAGGCGCTCACAGATGAGCTTGAGGAGAAGAAAAAGCGCATTGAAGCCCTCGAAGCAGGCGGCGCTGCCGAAGCACTCAGCACCGTGTTCATCGAGGCTCAGAAGTCCGCGAGCCTGCTGACTTCGACTTCCAAGAAAGAGGCTGACGAGCTTACGGCTAAGTCCAAACAGGCAGCCGATGACATGATAATCGACGCTAACAACAAGGCTAAGAAGATCATCTTCGACGCCGAGAAGGAAGCTGCAGAGATCACTGCCGACGCTCAGAACAAGTCGGAGCAGATGAATACCGCTTCCAATAATATGAAGGCTGTCCTTCTGGGTGAGATCGAAAGCTATAACAAGCAGATGGTCAAGATGAAGGAGCTCTTCGCCGACTTTGAAAGAGACGGCAGAAAGAAGCTCGATGACAGCATGGATCTGCTCAGCAAGGCAAAGAATCAGCTTAGCAGCGGCGGAGTTCCCGTATTCAAGGAGCCTAAGCTGGTCGAGCCTGAGTATCCCGAAGAGCCTACGTATGAAAAGCTCAGCTCCAACAAGGAGGACGAGGCCAAGAAGCAGAAGGCCAACAGCGAGCTCGAAAAGCTTGCGGCTCAGGCGGCGGCTATCGGCGGCGGTTCTTCCAAGCCCGCAGCTGAAGAAAAGAAGTCCGACGGCGGCGTTGATCTGGCAGCCCTCGCAGCTCAGGCAGCAGCTATCGGCGGAAATGACTCCAAGAATGACGACAAGCCCGCAGGCGGAGGCATAGACCTCGCTGCTCTCGCGGCTCAGGCGGCGGCTCTCGACAAGTGACGCGCCTTTTATTCCAGCAAATATATTAAGGAGTGTATGTAAAGATGAGTGAAATCATTATAATAAAACCCGATAAATGCGTAGGCTGTAACTCCTGCGTAAGAACCTGCCCCGCACCTGAGGCTAACATCACCAAGATCCTCGACGACGGCAGGTTCATCACCACTATTGACCCCGAGCACTGCATAGCCTGCGGTGAGTGCGTAAGAAACTGCAATCACGGTGCAAGAGATTACATCGACGACACCGAAGCCTGTATGCAGAAGCTCAGCAATGAGAAGCTTATTATCCTCGCTACTCCCGCTATCAAGACTGTATACCCCACCAGATGGAAGGGTATTCTTGACTGGTTCCGCAAGAAGGGATGTTTTATCTATGACGTTTCACTCGGCGCGGATATCTGCACATGGGCTCACCTGAGAGCTGTTGAGGAAAAGAAGGTCGGCAACCTTATCACTCAGCCCTGCGCGGCTATCGTTAAGTATGTCGAGATCTATCAGCCTAAGCTGCTCAACAACCTCTCGCCTATCCACAGCCCTATCTCCTGCGCGGCTACTTACATAAAGAAGTACCTCAGAAGAAGCAACCCTATCGCGGTTCTTTCTCCTTGTATCGCTAAGAAGACTGAGTTTGAGGAGACGGGTCTTATTGACTTTAACGTTACCTTCAACAAGCTCAATGAATATTTCGACAAGAACGGTATCGCTATCGCTACCAACTCCATCCACGACCTCGAGTATCAGTTCGACGAACAGCAGGGTCAGCTGGGCGGCGTTTATCCCCGTCCGGGCGGACTTCGCGACAACCTCTGGATACACGATCCCGAGCTGAACATCACTACCTCTGAGGGCGTTCACAAGGTTTACCCCGAGCTGGATATGTATGCGGAAATGCCCGAGTTCAAGCACCCGCAGGTGTTCGACGTGCTCTCATGTGAGTTCGGTTGCAACGTAGGTCCCGGCACAGGTACCAAGCAGACCGTTTTCGACGTTATGTCCACCATGCGTGAGGTAGAAAAGGAAGCTAAGGCTCGCCGCAAGACTTCCGGCGGTATGTTCGGCAGAGGCGGTGAGGATAAGTTGTTCAAGAAGTTTGACGAAACCCTCAGACTCGCTGACTTCATGAGAACATATAAGCCCACCACTCCGACTCCCGTTCCTACCGATCAGCAGCTTGATCCTATCTATGAGATCATGGGCAAGCACAGCTTCGAGGACAGACATTACGACTGTCAAGCCTGCGGATACAGATCCTGCCGAGAGATGGCAACTGCTATCTATCGCGGTCTGAACACTCCCGACAACTGCGTTGTTCACGCCAAGACCGTACTCGTTGCAAGACACTCCGAGCTCCAGCAGCAGCATGAGCGCCTCGCTGAGATCACCAACGAATGTCTCGAGCTCTCCGACAAGCTGAAGTCGGGCGTTGAGGAGATCACCAACAACATGGAGACCATCGGCGCTTCCAATCAGGCCACTTCCGAGAGAGCAGGCGTTGTTAACAACCTGCTGAAGAATGTTATTACTTTCTGCAATTCCAACTCCACAATGGACGCAAGCTCCGTTCAGCAGCTGGTAGGCATCCTCGAGACCACCAGCAAGGCTTTCGGCACTCTGGATGACAACGTATCCACCACAAAGGAAAGCTCGGAGATAATAGCACGCTCCATCGAAGACATCAAGCAGCTGGTAGACGACATCAACGCCACTCTCCACAAGACCGTAGAATCTAAGTGAGTGCGGGGTTCCTGAGGGCTCTGCCCTCAGACTCCCGCTAGGGGGACCCTTTTCAAAGGGTCTCCCCTAGAACCCCTCCTAAACTTTTTTGTCCAAAAATCCCATATAGGGCTAAAGCCCTATATGGGATTTTTAAATAAGAGGTTTCGGGAGAGTCCAGAGAACCCCTTCTCCAAAAGGGGTTCTTTGGCAGGGGTCTGGGGACAGCGTCCCCAGAAAGTCTCGCACTCGTTTAGATCCGTGCGACTCCTGTAGCGCGGGCAGCGGCTGATACGGCTGCGGCTACGGCTGCGGCCACGCCTCTGTCGAGGGCTGAGGGGATGATGTAGTCAGCCGAGAGCTCTTCGGGCTTTACGTAGTCGGCGATCGCCTTTGCTGCGGCGATCTTCATATCGTCATTTATGCCGCTGGCGCGGACGTCAAGTGCGCCTCTGAAGATTCCGGGGAATGCCAGCACGTTGTTGATCTGGTTGGGGAAATCGCTTCTGCCGGTGCCGACAACAGCGGCGCCTGCTTCCCTCGCGAGGTCGGGCATGATCTCGGGAGTGGGGTTTGCCATCGCGAAGATGATCGGCTTGTCAGCCATGGACTTCACCATCTCGGGGGTCACACAGCCGGGTGCGGAGACTCCGATGAACACGTCAGCGCCCGCGATAACATCGGCGAGGCTGCCCTTGCGCATCTGCTGGTTGGTGATCTCTGCCATCTCCTGCTTCTCGGTATTGAGACCCTCGCGACCCTTGTAGATAGCGCCCTTGCGGTCGCAGAGGACAACGTCCTTCAGACCCATCGAGATAAGCAGCTTGATGATAGCGATACCCGCAGCGCCTGCACCGGAAGTCACGACTCTGATCTCGTCAAGCTTTTTTCCTGTGAGCTTGAGAGCGTTGAGCATAGCGGCGAGGGTAACGACAGCGGTGCCGTGCTGGTCATCGTGGAAGATGGGGATATCGCAGCATTCCTTAAGTCTGCGCTCGATCTCGAAGCAGCGGGGCGCGGAGATATCCTCGAGGTTCACGCCGCCGAAGGAGCCTGCCAGCAGCGACACGGTCTTAACTATATCGTCAACCTCTTTGGAGCGAACGCAGAGGGGGATAGCGTCAACGTCGCCGAAGGACTTGAACAGCACGCACTTACCCTCCATAACGGGCATACCTGCTTCGGGTCCGATATCGCCGAGACCCAGCACAGCGGTACCGTCGGTGATGACCGCCACGAGGTTAGAGCGGCGGGTGAGCTCATAGCTTTTGTTTATATCCTTCTGGACCTCAAGGCAAGGCTGAGCGACGCCGGGGGTGTACGCCAGCGAGAGGTCATCGCGGGATTCCAGCGGCACGCGGGAGACTACCTCGATCTTTCCGCCCCACTGTTCATGCAGTTTCAGAGATTCCTTTGCGTAATCCATTTTACACATATCCTTTCATAGCCGCGCAAGGCGGTGTCATTCTCATCGGCGTGCGCCGACAGCATACGTATTTATTATACAATATTCCGCCGCAAATTACAAGACCGGCGGCGGTTTCTCTGTAAACTTTTCCTGAATTTTCCCCGCCATCCTCGCAGACTCCCCTCCCCCGATATTGACAAACCTCTGCCGATGTGATATAATAGTCATTACGCGGGTATGGTGGAATTGGCAGACACGCCAGATTTAGGTTCTGGTGCGCAAGCGTGCAGGTTCAAGTCCTGTTACCCGCATAACGTTTTATAGCTCGCAAACTGTTGGTTTTCAAGGGTTTGCGGGTTTTTGTTTTTTGGAGACAATCTGTTTTGTGCGTTACGACAACCCAAAAAGGAGCAGTCCCTCATTCCGACTGCTCCCTTTTTTTATTCGGCCTGAACCGAAAACCTTTCTCAATAAACCGCCTCGAGATTCCAGAGCTGATTGGCAGCGCCTGTGTATCTCCACTGAAGAACGTTTGCGTTGTCTGCCGTAGACCTGCCCGATACGTCCAGAGCCTTGCCGCTGCCTCTGTTGATGATGGCGTAGCTCGAACCTACGGGACGGAGCTCCCACTGCTGGCAGGCGTTTCCGTAGTACTCGCACTGCTGGACGTTCGCGCCGTCGTCGGTGCTGCCCCATGCAACGTCCAGCACCTTGTCAGAGTTCGCGCACTTGATGACGTAGTAGCCGTTCGACTGCTTCTCGAGATACCACTTCTGGTTCTGATAGCCGTAATAGCTGTACTGGAGAACGTTCGCGCCGTTGTCCTTGCTGCCCCAGGATACGTCCAGAGCCTTGCCGCTGTTGACAGACTTGATCGCGTACTTCTGACCCGCATTCACGTTGGCAGAACCGCTGCTCTGATTGTTCTGGTTATTGTTATTATTCTGATTGTTGTTCTGATTGTTATTGTTCTGATTATTCTGGTTGTTATTCTGGTTAGTATTCTGATTATTATTGCTGCTGCCCGAAGGTGCGGTGTAGGATATCCAGTCGTACTGAGCGGTCAGCGGAGCCACGCCGTTGTAGTGGTTAAGCCACTCGTCAACGCCCTTGCCGTTCCATACGTTCATCATTATCTTGCCGGGAGTCGAGGGGATGTCTCTGTATGCCGTGTAGACCGGCTTCTTGTCAACATACCATGTAATGGAGTTCTTGTCCCAGTAAAAACCGTACTGGTGGAAGGACTGGGAAGCGTCAAAGCCGAGATTGTAGACATACTCGTGGTTGCCCTGACCGTTTGTGTAGTAGTTGAACTGAACCTGATTTGTGTTCTTGCCGAGAAACTCTATGTCGATCTCGTCCCATACGGTGCCGTCGGAGGGTCCCGTGTAGGTGAAGAAGGAGGATACCACGCCGTCGTTTCTGATAGGCTTCATGCTGACGTCGTACATACCGTAGCCGAAGGTCTGCACGGTGCGGTACTCTGCACCCTTGTAGCCCTGCCAGCTGCTGCCCGTGATGGAAAGGTTCATCTTTCCGCCCGAGAACTGAACGTTGTCCTTGCTCCATGTGCAGTCGAACATTCCGCCGTTCGACCAGCCGTCGGCAGCTTCAAGTCTGCCCCAGTCATAGCTGTCGAAGCCTGTGCCGAAATAGCTGCCGTTAAAGATCGAAGCCGCGTCTGCGGGCAGGGTGATGGCAGCACTCGCCGCGATAACTGCGGCTGCCATCAGGCTCATTATCCTTCTTCTCTTCATCTCGATCTACCTCCATCTGGATAATCTGTCGGTTTACCACAAAATTTACAAACTTTGCAGTATTTTTCTATATAGCAACTACATTATATCAGCCGAAAAATTCTAAATATATCGAAGATAAATTAAATGTGTCAATAATTTAATACATAAGATAATTTTGATATAAATTTATGTATTCTTTATGCGTACTACTCATAAAAAAATACCGCACTCCCGAAAAAGTGCGGTATTATGCGTTATTTGTTGGTTCACTTTACAGTGACTGCGCGGGTCTTGGTGTAGTTGCCGTAGTACTTCCTGCCCGAGAGGGTCTTGTAGGTGCGCATACGGACGTAGTACCTCTTTCCGCTCGTGAGCTTCTTGAAGGTGTAGCGGATCTTAGTCTTGTCAGCGATCGTCTTTTTGGTGACATTGCTCTTGAAAGCCTTGTCGGAAGATATCTGTACCTGATAGCCCGTTGCGATGGATACCGAAGTCCACTTCACCGTGACCGACTTGCTCTTGCCGACAGCCTTAATGCTCTTGGTCTTGCCGGGGAGCAGCGACTTTTTGGCATAGGAATACTTCTTCGACTCTAAAACAGCGGCGGCGGGGGTTCCCTTGTAGTAGTAGTAGGTAGGCTTTTTGTTGAAAAAGACGCTGTTCTTTGTTGCTTCCTTGGTAAAGCTGGGGGGAAGAATTACCTTTTTCAGATTGGGAGTGCTCTTCTTGTTCGTATATTCGAGAGCATACTCGCAGCCGTTCTTGTAGGTTATCTTGGTGAGCGCCGTACAGTCTGAAAAGATCTGATCCTCGGTGTATTCGTGACCAACGCTTGCGGGGATAACCAGCGAGGTCATCTTATCGTTGTCATAGAAAGCATGGGCGCATACCCATTCAACGTCGGAAGGTATCACGACCTTGCCCTCAGCCTGTCTGCCGCTGAGAAGACACTTGCCGATGATGACCAGACCTTCTTCCTTCTCGCGGGCTTCAAGCCACGGAGTGTCCTCAAAGCAGGCGCCCTGAACGAAGGTCAGAGAATCGGGGATATAGACCTCTTTCAGCTTCGGGCAGTCGCTGAATGCAACACAGTAGTCGAAGAGTCCTGCGTAATAGTCGTAATCGCTGATCGACTTCAGACCATCGGGCAGCACTACCTTTTCAAGCTCGGAGCAGCCGTAGAAGGTGCTGCCCATCGTCTCGATCTTGGCTTCTATTTTAAGCGTCTTTATCGTTTTAAGATTTGAAAATCCGTATTTCTCTCCCTCAAATCCGATGTTCTTGATCTTGGTGACAGTCATACCCTCGATCTTCTTGGGGATTATAAGCTCCTCGCCCTTGCCGATGTAGTCGACGACCTCGATGCAGCCATCGGGTACATTGCGGTGATAGATAAGACCGTCATCGGTGATACCAAGATCGTCCTCTTCGTCCTCGTCAATGCACCAGTCGTTGCGGTACCGGTCCCTGAACGCCTCCCAGTCGGCTTCATCGTAGCCCTTTTCACTGCTTTCGCCGTCCCCGACGACCGTGACCGCAGCATTGACATCATCTGCAAATCCGTCTGCCGAACCGGTTACCGAAGCCGCCGTGCTTACTGCCATAAGTGCAGCCATAGCCGCGCATACAAATCTCGATGTTTTCATATTATTCAACCCCTTATGTGTTTACTTCGCCGTAACAGTTCTTGTCTTGGTGTAGTCGCCGTAGTACTTCCTGCCCGAGAGGGTCTTGTAGGTGCGCATACGGACGTAGTAC
>CAMVIL010000036.1 GCA_947167535.1 uncultured Ruminococcus sp.
CGAGCTCCTTGACCTTTATCTGATACTCGATATCGTCGGTATCTATCTCGCAGATGGCGTCGCCCTTTTTGACTTCCTGACCTGCGGTGACGCAGAACTCCTTGATGGTGCCGCCTTCCTTTTCGTAGGAGAGGTTGTACTGCTGTTCGCTCTGTATCGTGCCGCTGTTGACTATCTTCTTTTCCAGAGTCTTGCGCTTGGCGGTGACGGTGGTGTAGGTGACCTCGCTGGCCTTTACGGTGGGTGCGGGGAGCACCTCTTCCTCGTCGGGGAGCAGGTAGCAGCCGCTGAACGCCGCAAGAGACATGGCGCAGCAGAGGGCTGCGGCTATCGTTCTTGTTAATTTCTTCATATTTGTTCTCCTGTATGATAATTGACATTTGTCATCCCATGCGTGGATACATATATATTAATTATACCAAATCACAGCGTATTTTGCCATATACGATTCTACAAATTTCTCACAGACTTTATGTGCATTTTGACAGCATATCCCAAGAGAAAATGTTCAAAGCAGGCGTAATATTCTTATATGGGTAAAAATCAACAATTATTTTATATAAAATTCGTGCAACTTTTTTACGTAAATCTGTGTACAAATCACAAAGAATGTGGTATAATCAGAATATAAAGAACAGTTATTCACCATCCGTAAGACGGTTCGGAAAAGAGGTGTCC
Source organism: uncultured Ruminococcus sp. (assembly GCA_947167535.1). GTDB lineage: Bacteria > Bacillota > Clostridia > Oscillospirales > Ruminococcaceae > YE71. Next base: position 679 of record CAMVIL010000036.1, read on the forward strand.
TTATGAAAAGCGTAATCACCATCGGCAGAGAGTTCGGAAGCGGCGGCAGAGAGATCGGAAAGCGCCTTGCCGAGCTTTACGGTATACCTTTTTATGATAAGGAGCTGCTCGAACAGGCGGCAAAGGACAGCGGCATCTGCGAAGAGCTGATCGTCCGCCACGACGAAAGCGTCACCAACAGCATACTGTTCTCGCTGGTGATGGGCACCTATCCCCTGTCCTCAGACGGCAGGATAAACCCCGAGATACCGCTGAACCAGCGCATCTTCCTCGCACAGTTCGACACCATCAGAAAGCTGGGCAAAAAGCCCTGCGTCATCGTCGGCAGGTGCGCCGATTACGTGCTCTCCGACTGCGAAAACCGCGTGTCGGTGTTCATCACGGGGAATATGTTTGAGAAGAAGCGCCGCATCGGCGAGCGCTACGACATAGAGAAGACAAAGCTTGAGGACTTCATCAAAAAGACCGACAAGCGGCGTTCCAACTATTACGAATACTACACCGACAACAAGTGGGGCGCGGCGTCAAACTATCACCTGACGCTCAACTCCTCCGAAGTCGGCATCGAGGGCGCTGTCAGGCTCATCGCACAGTACATTGAGCTGAAAGAGCAAAAGCCCGACCGATAAACGAACTTTTCTACTTTTTCATTTTACTTTCCTTACTTTTCCTATCAGAGAAAGCCCCCGCGTCAGGGGGCTTTTTCTTGTCCGCGCGGTCGGGGGACTTGTGCGATGTTAAAATGTTTGCACAGGTTCCTTTTAAGCGAGGAATCTCCAAGGGCACTGTGAGTTACAGCGAATCCTCGACGCAAACCGCGTAATTCCAACGTTTTTTCAGAGTGAATCCTCGATGGATCATAGTGAATCCTCGTGGGGAAGTAAAGAAAAACCTACGAGGATTCACTTTTATATTCAAAAGTGAATCCTCGTAAACCCCACGTAATAGCACACTTTTTACCGAGGATTCTTTTTAAGTCACAGTGTCCTTGAAACACAAAAAGCACCCCGCAGAAAAACAGGGTGCTCATGTTAATATTCTTATATTACTTGTTCGCGTACGCGAGATACCTCTCGGTGTTGAGAGGATAGTTCTTCAGGTCGGGGAGCTCCTTGAGGGTCAGCACGCGGTCGCTGGAGTATATCTTCTTCCACATCTCCATCGAGGTGTAGTCGCCCGGGAGCTGCATATCCTTGAGGGTGAACTCGCCGTTCCAGGTCGCGAACCAGCCCCAGCGTGTGCCGTCGTTCATGGCGGCGTCGGGGTCGAACAGCGTGCCGTTCTCGGTCATCGCGACTATCTTCTGGTCTGACGTGCAGCTCTTGGTGAAGTCGTAGTACCACTTCTTCGAGGAGTAATCTCCCGCGTCGGCGTAAACGTCGTAGCCGAGAATGTCAACATACTCGTCACCGGGATAGTAGTCGGGGTTCTGACCGTCCCACACCCAGATAAGGTTGTTGATGTTGTGGTAATCGGTCAGGCGCTCGAACATCAGCTTCCAGAGCTCCTTGTAGGCATCAGCGCCCGAAGAGCCCCACCAGAACCAGGGATTGTTCCACTTGGGATCGCCGCCGCCCTCGTGCAGAGGTCTCCAGAGTATCGGCACATGGTAGTCGTCCAGCTCCTTGAGGTACTCCGCGATGGCGTCAATGTCGCTGACGAGCAGGTCATATCCTTCCTGATCCTCGCCGTTCATTATCTTCGCAAGGTCGATGTCGGTGTACTCGGTGTAGAATCCCTGCCACCATGCGCCGCCGTTCTTCATGATATACGGCTCGGGAGCGTTCCAGTGCCAGGTCAGGGTCACGATACCGCCCTGATTCAGCCAGAAGTCCTTGGCGTTGTTGATGGCATTGATGCCGCCGCTTGAACCGTGCGCAACGCGGCTTGGCGAAAGCTCGATGAGGTCAAGACCCATCATAGCGGGATAGTCGCCGAGATTCTTCTCGATCTCGATGAACTCGCGGGATTCCAGTCCCGCGTTATCGGAAGCGTACTGTCCCGAGATTATATACTTTCCGTAGCTGTCGCAGAGGAAGTTGTAGAGTCTCCAGGTCTCCTGACTGGCGTTCTCATTGCAAAGCGAACGGTTGACGTCGTACTGCGAAAGATCCAGACTCTGGGCAGGCTGTATCACAATGCTGTCGATATATACAGGCACGCTCTGCGCCTTGATACCGATAGTATGCTTGCCCTCGCCCACCAGTACCTTCTCGGCAGAGTTGTCGCTAAACTTCGTGTCCGCGATGGAGAAGGTAGTCAGCGCATTGCCGTCGATGGTGATGGAAGCGTCGGTGTTCTCTGCATCGGCAGCCGCGCGGATAAGGAAGTCATAGCTTCCCTCAGCGGGGAACTCGATCTCAAAGCTGACCGAAGCCTCGTTAGGCAGAGCCGCAAAGCCCTTGCCCGTGAACTCTCCCGCGAAAGCCTTGTCCATAGCATCGCCGCCGTCGAACTTGCCCTTCTCGGCCTCGCATTCATACTTGAAATCTTCTGGCACCGAAGCGTCGCCGCCGGGCACCTCGGAGATATCGAAATCTCCCATCGTTTCATGGACAGGTTCGGTAGGTATGCTCTGGCGTGTGGTAGTCTCACCGCTGTCAGTCTTGCCGTCGCCGCCCCCCGCCTTCTTGGCGCAGGAGCTTACCGAAAGTGTCATCACTGCGGCAACTGCGCCGCAGATAATTCTTTTGTATGTCCTCATATTCCAACCTCCCGAAAACAGGTCATATGGTCAATAACAACTTCTATAACGACATTTTATCACATATCGGCTCTGTTGTCAATGTGGTAAAACGTTTACATGTCTTAATATTTTATTACAATAACAAACGCCCGCACAATTCTCGGTGCAGGCGCCGATATTTACAGGTAAATTATTTCAGCGAGTTGAGCAGGCCGCCCTTGTTGATGATGTTGATGAGGAACTCGGGGAACGCCTGTCCCTGATAGCTCTCGCCCTTTGTCAGGTTGGTGATGACGCCGCTCTCGAAGTCGATCTCTACCTCGTCGCCCGCTTCGATCTTCTCGCTTGCCTCGCGGCACTCGATGATCGGCAGTCCGATGTTGATGGCGTTGCGGTAGAAGATACGCGCAAAGGTCGCCGCGATAACGCAGGAGATACCGCTCGCCTTGATAGCGATGGGCGCGTGCTCTCTCGAAGAGCCGCAGCCGAAGTTCTCGTGGGCTACCATGATGTCGCCCTCCTTGACGTTCTTCACAAAGTCGATGTCGATGTCCTCCATGCAGTGGCTCGCCAGCTCCTTGTGGTCTGCTGTGTTTAGATATCTTGCGGGAATGATAACGTCGGTGTCAACGTTGTCCCCGTACTTGTGTACTGTACCTTTAGCCTTCATGTCTATCTATCCTTTCGGTCAAATTTCAAAATCTATGCACTTTCTCGCCTTGACTACCGTGGCAACGTATTCCTTGACCTTTACGTGCTCGGGATGGTCGGCATAATATCTGAGCGCCGCCGCGTCCTCGAAGGTGCTGTCCAGCAGTACGTCACCGTTGGAAGTGTCCAGTTTTTCGTACTGCACTTTAATCTCCACAGCGCCCTCAACAACGCCCTTGAGCGCTTCGAGGTCAGCCTTCATCTTAGCACCTGCCGCCTTTTTCTGCTCGGCAGTCAGCTCGTCCTTCAGATCCCAGATTATGATGTGCTTTACCATCTTACATTACCTCGCTGGGCTGGGAGATCTTGCCCGTTACAGCAGAAGCCGCCGCAACGTAGGGAGAAGCCAGATAAACTTCGCTCTCGGGATGACCCATTCTGCCGACGAAGTTGCGGTTGGTGGTGGCTATCGAGCGCTCGCCCTTGGCGAGGATACCCATGTAGCCGCCGAGACATGGACCGCAGGTCGGAGTGGATACCGCACAGCCTGCCTCGATGAATATCTTCAGCAGACCCTCTTCCATAGCCTGCATATATACAGCCTGAGTAGCGGGGATAACGATGCAGCGCACGCCCTTTGCGATGTGCTTGCCCCTGAAGATCTCCGCAGCTGCTCTGAGGTCCTCGATGCGTCCGTTGGTGCAGGAGCCGATGACCGACTGGTCGATCTTTACATCGCCGATCTCGTCGAAGGTCTTGGCGTTCTCGGGAAGATGCGGGAATGCAACGGTAGGCTTTATCTGCGACAGGTCGATGTCGTAGACCTCGTCGTACTCGGCGTCGGGATCAGCCTCGAACACCTTGTACTCGCGCTGGAATCTGCCCTTTACGTACTCGAGAGTCACCTCGTCAACAGCGAAGATGCCGTTCTTTGCACCCGCTTCTATTGCCATGTTAGCCATGCAGAGTCTGTCTTCCATAGTCAGGTTCTTTAGTCCCTCGCCCGAGAACTCCATTGAGCGGTAAAGCGCACCGTCCACGCCGATCATACCGATGATGTGGAGGATAACGTCCTTTGCAGCGCTGTACTTGGGCAGCTTGCCGATAATGTTGAACTTGATGGCAGAAGGAACCTTGAACCATGCCTTGCCCTTAGCCATGCCCGCGCACATATCGGTCGAGCCTACGCCTGTTGAGAATGCTCCGAGAGCACCGTAGGTGCAGGTGTGGCTGTCGGCACCGATGATGCAGTCGCCGGGGCCTACGAGACCTTTCTCGGGCAGCAGAGCGTGCTCAATGCCCATCTCGCCTACGTCGTAGAAGTGGGTAACGCTGTGCTCGCCGCAGAAATCACGGCACTGCTTGCACTGTGTAGCCGCCTTTATATCCTTGTTAGGTGCAAAGTGATCCATGACCATAGTCACCTTGTCCTTGTCAAACACATCGGTAAAGCCGGCCTTGTGGAACTCGTTGATCGCAACGGGCGATGTGATGTCGTTGCCCAGCACGAAGTCAAGGTCAGCCATGATGAGCTGTCCCGCCTTTACCTCAGAGAGTCCCGCGTGAGCCGCGAGTATCTTCTGTGTCATTGTCATTCCCATGTAATTACTTCCTTTCGGTGTATCTTATCCTGAACCAAGCGGACGTCTGTGCGCTTGCAGTCTATTGTATTATATCACATCCTTTCTGATTTGTCAATCACAGGACCGCAGTCATTTTACCGTACAAAAGAAAAGAGCCCCGCAGCGAGGCTCTTTTAAGTTTGCTGTTTTACTTTATGGTAACTGTAACGATCCTGCTGTTGAGCGAGGAAAGATCCCACACTCCGCCGACCTTTGCAGCAACTACCAGCTTGTAGGTCTTGCCGGGAGTCAGCTTGGGAGACGTGAAGGAAGTCACCGACGGCGCGATGTCCTGCTTCTGTACCTTCCACTTGCCTGCCAGATATACAGCCACGCCGTAGTTCTGAGCGTTGGGGACAGAAGTCCAGCTTATCCTGAACTGATGATACTGCTCGTTGCAGTCAACAGAGGTAACAGTCGGATACTGAGCCGCTGCCTTGGGAGTTACAACTATGGCATTGGTGAAGTCGGAATACCACTCGCCGCCGTACATGGCGAGAACGGCGACCTTGTAGTTGGTGCCCGCAGTAAGACCCTTCAGCACGTAATAGGTATCATCGGTCGTTGCGAGTATCTGCCACTTTTTGTTCACGAAACCGCATACTGCGTACTGCTCGGCAGCGTTCGCATCGTTCCATTTGAGCAGCACTTCGCCGTCGCCTGCGGTGTAGTTCACCTTGATATCATCGGGCTCGAAGACGGGTGTGCGCTCCGACAGGTCAAGCCAGTCATTTCCGAAGATCAACTTGGTGTTGTTGTCATAAACATACTTTATCGCAGCGTATCTGAGATCGTATACATATCCGCTGTCGGGATCGCCGCTTGTAAAGGGCTTCAGGAACAGCAGATCGTCAGCACCTATGCTTCCGCTGTCACAGTTTGTAATGTCCGCAAGATAATTGTTGCCGTCGTCAAGCCTTACGATGTTCCACATATGGTTGCCGGAAGACGTGCTGCTGCTCATCATTCCTGTGGCGGTTATGCAGGAGATCTTCTTGGAGCTGAAAGCAGTCTTGTCGCAGAGATACTTGAACGCCTTGGAATAACCCTCGCAAACAACGTTGGTGCCGGGATCTCCGTCGAAAACGTAGGTCATCTGCCACGGATCGCCGTAAGCTGCACCGCCGCCTGCTGCTGCATTGTTGTAGGTAACAAGACTGCAGATCTCTTTTCTGTATCCCTCGAGCTTCTCGCTGTCGCCGGCACTCGCATACTTCGCGACGATCTCATCGGCTTTCGCCTTAGCCGACTTCGCACGGTTCACCTGAGTCTGATCTACCGTATGCTCGCCGACGCCGTAGTCGCCCGAAACGGAGAAGGAATACTGTATCTCGCCGTTGAGCCCGAGCAGATACTCGCGCTTAGACGAGTCATAAGTCGCAGATAAAGATACCTTAGTATAGGTCATCATTCCCGAGACCTTGTCAAACCAGAATAATTCATACGGACAGTCCGCCTGAAGCTTATACATCACCCAGGATCTGTCGCAGTCTATCAGTTCGTTTGCCGCTTTCTGCGCATCCGTTGTGATGTATCCGTTGGATACGACCGCATCTATCCCCAGCTCCTCAGCGCTGAACAGCTGATCCTGATATCCCAGATCTTCCATCGTAACGCTGAACACCGTCGAATCCAGCTTTCCGTCAGCTACATCTGTCACGCACTCGCGAAGACGATCATACGTCAGCTCGGTAACAGTTTTTCCCGGTCTTACCGAAGCGCCGACAGAAGTCAGCACGTCAGCGTCAGCCGTAATGGCAGTATCCTGCACAAAACGCGAAACACCGCTCCCCATCGGAACAGCCGTACAGATCAGCGTCAGCGCCGCCGCCGTCAAACCGGATATAAGTCTTTTCTCTGCACCCATCTTTTTGACCTCCCTGTAAATCAAGAATAAGCATGAAGCCCCAAGCCGCCAACACAACGCAGAACCCGTTCAGCGTCAGGCGGCTCCCGTGCTCTGCCTTTCGGCGGGTGCGCAGGAGCCAAAAAACCGCGTACCTGCGCGTTCCCTTACATTTTATAATATACTAATGTATACGAAAAGTCAAGGATCAGAACAAATTTGTACATCCCTTGCCCTAAATTTTCACATAATCACAAATTCGGGGCTCCGTTTTTGTACATTCACACAGTCTGACCCGAGCGCAGGCAAGCTTGTAAGCGCAATTCTCAGTCGGGTAAGCAGTACCCTTCTTCGATCCGGTAATGGTCTCGGAGAGAGTTTATGTACTGCTTCGGCTTGAAATAGTGAGGTTAATATATTCGTATTTCTTAAATGAACACAAACGCTTGTCGAAATTTTAACACACTTATTGACATTTTAACAAACCTATTGACATTGGTAATTCTAAGTGCTATAATGACTTGTGGCAGATACAGATATATACATTTTTTCGTTAAATTTTTTTGGGGGTTATTAAATTGCAGATTAAAAAACTTATAGCAGTAGTCATGTCATTATGCATGGTGGCAGGAGTGTCGACCTACGGTGCGCCCGCTGTCACACAGAGCATAACCGCGCAGGCGACAGATGTTATTACCGGAAAATGCTATTCATTTGATCTGAACACAGGCGTGCTTTTGATCAAGGGCAAAGTTGACGGCGATGAATTAAGGAACTTCGGCTATAAGGAGTATGTAGATTCCGTTAAAGTCGAGAGCGGAACCGTTTTTCCGGCAGATTGCAGTAATCTGTTCGCAAACTATTATTGTACTTCTATCAATCTTTCAGGGGCAAATACTGCCAATGTTACAACAATGAGCCGTATGTTCTACAATTGCTGGAGTATGACCAGTCTTAATTTAAACGGAGTCAATACAAGCAATGTCACGGATATGTCCTATATGTTCTATCATTGTCACAATCTTGGAACCATTGATGTAAGCAAATTCAAGACAAGCAAGGTCACAAATATGAG